>CAZLDF010000210.1:0-14087 GCA_964558095.1 uncultured Isosphaeraceae bacterium
TTGGTGGTGAAGAACGGCTCCATGCAGCGCTGCAGAACCTTCGGCGTCATGCCGGGACCGTCGTCCACCACGCTCAGTTGGACCCGTCCGTCGTCGCTTCGCCCCGCCCATACGGTGACGGTCCCGGTCCCGCGCACCTTCATGGCGTCGCCGGCGTTCTGCACCAGATTGAAAACGATCTGCGTCAGCGCGGGCCGCGAAACCGCGACCCAGATTTCCTCATCGCGCGGAATCTCGCAGTTGATGACGATTCCTCTGGGCACTGCGGCCGTCAGGATCGACAGCGCATCGGCCCACCAGGCCGAAAGTTCCGTCGCTTCGTCATGGCCGGTGGCGGAGGGATCGACGGCGAGCAGGCGCAGGCCGTTCGCGAGATTCTGCAGATAGCCCGCGGAAGCGCGAATGGCGTCGAGATGCGGCTTGAGCTGCGGGTCGAGCCCGGCGCGGTACAGAAGGTCCAGGCGCACGCGCATGGGCACGAGCAGATTGCCCATGTCGTGCCCGAGGCCGGCGGAAAGCGTTCCGAGCGACGCCATGCGGTCCACGCGGCGCATGCGCTCGTTCGATGCGTTGAGTTCCGCCGTGCGCTGCGCGACGGCCTCCTCAAGTTCTACCTGGTGGCGCTCCAGGGCCTGCACGGCGAGCACCTGCTCGGTGACATCGACGCACGAGCCGATGAAGCCGGTGAAGCGGCGGGCGGTCCCGTTCGCGCCCTGGGTTTCTCCGTAGAGAGGCAATCCGTGATCGAGCACCCAGCGGTATTGCCCGTCGTGGCGGCGCAGGCGGTACTGCATACGAAACTCCCGCCGCGCGTCGAACGACGAGACATAGATGTCGAGGCATCGCGGAAGGTCGTCTGGATGCACGCCTTCCGCCCAGCCGTTGCCGCGCTCCTGCTCCATTGTGCGCCCGGTGAATTCGAGCCAGGGCTTGTTGAACCAGGTGCAGAGTTTGTCGGTGCCGGCCATCCAGATGAGCGTGGGTGCGGAGTCGGCCATGAGCCGAAAGCGCTCATCGCTTTGGCGCAATGCCGACTGTGCATCGCGAATGTCCTGAATGTCGGTGTTGGAGCCGACCCACCGCACGAGCGTGCCATGGTGATCGTACAAAGGCTCGGCGCTGGTGGAGAACCATCGATATTCGCCGTCGAAGCGGCGGATTCTGAACTCGACGTGATAGCGCGGGTGTTCGCCGCGCGATTGTCGCTGGCGCGATTCGGTCCAGGCGTCGAGCACCCGCTGACGATCGTCGGGGTGCACGGCGTCAAGCCAGTGCAGCCCGAAGTGATCGGCGGCGGCGACTCCCGTGTAATCGACCCAGCGCTGGTTCAGGTAATCGCACCGGCCGTCCGGCAGGCACGTCCACACAAGCTGCGGCATGCCCTCGAGCAGTTGGCGGATGCGCTGCTCGCGGTCGCGGACGGCTTCTTCGGCTTGGATTCGATCGGTGATGTTGATCGCCATGCCGCCGACCAGCAGTGGGCCGCCGCTCGAGCTGGGAATGGGAAACTTGGTGACGAGCGAGTGGTGCGTGACGCCGTCGTCGTGCTTGAGCGTCTCGATGGTTTCGATTCCCGTGCCGCTTTCGAGGGCGTGTCGATCGTTGGCGCGAAATCGAGCGGCGGTCTGTGGATCGAAGACTTCGTCGTCGGTCCTGCCATAGAGGCTCTCGCGCGGCACCTGGAACGCGCGCTCGGCGGCGTCATTGACGAACACGTAGCGGCCATTGTGGTCCTTGATCCATGCAAGCCCAGGCAGGTGCTGCATGAACCTTGAGAACCGCTCCTCGCTTTCGCGCACAGCGTGTTCGGCGCGCTTGCGCTCCGTGACGTCCATGCACACGCCCATCATTCGCTGCGGCTGGCCCTGGGCGTCACGGAAGATCGTGCCGCGCGCTTCCAGCCATCGTTCCTGGCCGGCCGCTGTGATGATGCGGTATTCAACGTGATACTCGCCGCCGTTGTTCACTGACCGTTGGATCGCCTGCATGAGACGGGGGCAGTCGTCGGGGTGGACGTCCGCCATGACGTCCTCGAAGGTGCCCTTGAAGCTGCTGGGGACGCGGCCGTGGATTTCCTCGAGGTCCGGCGACCAGAGCACGCGCTGGGTTCCGATGTTCCACTCCCAGGTGCCCATTCGCCCAGCGCTCAGTGCCATGCGAAGCCGCTCCGCGCCTTCCTGCAAGGCCCTCTCGGCTTCGCGGCGCTCGGTGATGTCGCGCAAATATGCGGTGAAAAAGGGGGGCTGCGACGGCGAGCGGACGACGGTGATGGCAAGTTCGCAAGGGAATTCGGTCCCGTCGAACCGCATGGCCGTGACTTCGACGCGCCGATTGAGCACGCGGTGGTCGCCGGTGGCGAGATATCGCTTCAGGCCCGCCCAGTGAGATTCACGCTGATGCGGCGGGATGATCGTGTGAGCGACGGTCTTGCCCACGACGTCCTGGCGGCGATGGCCGAAGGTCCGCTCCGCGGCGGGGTTGAAATCGACGATGCGGCCTTCGTGATCCATCGTGATCAAACAATCCAGCGCCGATTCGAGAATGGCGCTCTTGCGCTGCTCGCTGTCCTGCAGCGCGCGCTCAGCCAGCTTCTGCGCTGTGATGTCGCGGGCGACGGATGACACCCCTACGAGGGCGCCTCGTTCGTCGCGAAGCGCCGAAGCCATGAGGGAAACGTGTAGTCGTCGGCCGTCCTTGGCCAGTCGAATCGTCTCATAGTGGTCGATCCGCTCGCCGCAGCGCAATCGGTCCAACATCCGCTGCTCCTCCGCGTGCCCCTCGGGCGGGATGAGCAGGTTGATGGATCGGCCGATCGCTTCGGCGACCGCGTAGCCAAACATGCGCTCCGCGCCGGCGTTCCACGACACGATGCGGCCTTCGAGCGTCTTGCTGATGATCGCGTCGTCGGACGATTCCACGATCGCGGCGAGCAGTGCGCGGGCGTGCTGTTCCGTCGCAGGCGAAGGAGGCAAGTCCGCCGGAACATTCACCGCGCTGACCAGTTCACCTCGAGAGTCGCGCACTTCAGCCTGCGCGCGCACGGGAGCGCGATCCGACGAATCGGCCGGAACCGCCGACGGCGAAGCGATGTTCGGCGCGTCCCCCGCGGAAAGGCCTTCTGAAGGTTCGGATGAGCCAGTCGGATGGGCCATGTATCGCAGACTTGGTCGGATCCGAGGTGTCAATCAGACAATCAGGCAGTTGATGAGCGAGGCGACGAACAGGCTTGACGCCTCGACGAATGATCTCCGCAAGTTGACGCGCGGCGCAGCACCACTCGCAGTCCGCGACGGGCGGCCCATGGCGCCGAATGTGCGACTCCTTAGAGTAAGCGGAGACGCGGTCGATTCCCAATTAATTGTCCTTAATGCCCCCATTGGATTATTCGCAAGCGACCGCGGTCGCTCGACATGCGAGGAATCACAATGCCGCGAGGCGAAAGCGCCTCACCACGGCGCGGCGGGGGGGACGATCGGCGAGTAGGAATAGACGTTGTCGTGGATCGTCGATTCGTTGTAGCCGGGGAAGTTGGCTTGCCGGTAATTGCCGAAGTCGTTGTCCGGACCGGCTGAGACGAAGCAGACCTTGCCGTTGCGCGCGACGCCGAAGGTTCGTTCGTTCTCCGTGCGAATGGTGCCGTCGTGATCGCGCGGTGGATTGTCGCCGTCGTCGGCATTCCACGCTCGACCGGGATGCGTGGCGTAGATCGGCCAGTCCCAGGCGTCGAGCACCGTCAGCTTGCCGATGAATCGATCGTTCTGCTGATTCTGATCCAGCGTCGTTCTCACCCAGGGCGGATGAATGTCTTTCTCATAGGTGTAGAGCGCGTCCGGGGGAAACTCCGCGAGAATCGACTTGGCAGCCGGCACGCCTCGCACCCGCTGGAGCACTTCGCTGATGACGAAATTGAACTTGGTCTCCTGTTGCAGGTCGTACCGCGCGCGGGAATCAGGCGTGCCGTCGCCACCTTGGCCGTTGGTTCCCATCGTCAGCGAACGGTCGGTCGCGGTCTCCCATTCCTGAAGCGCCAGGTCGAGCAGCTTCAGCCGCTGCTCGGTTTCGCGGACTTCGCTCTCCTGCACCATCGCGGTCGTGGCGGCGACGGTCAGTCCCATCAGCAGCACCACGATGCCGAGGACGATCAGCAACTCAACGAGCGTGAACGCGTTGAGTGACCGAATGCCTCGCGTGTTCCATGTTCCCGACAGATTCAACATGGAAGCATGCCCCGGTGAAGGGGTCCTTCAATCGCCCCCGCCTCCAGGATTGTAGAAGTGCTCCAGCGTCCGAGGCGACTGGAATGGCGACAGTTCGTACAGCACGAATCCATCGACCAGACGGCGATGGGCGTGAACCCCCGGATCCAGCGGGGTTTGAGGCGGCAGACCCGCCCCCTGCCCCCGCTGGCGGTCGATGAACACGATGACCGGCCGCCCGTCGATTCGGAAAAGGACCGCCAGCGTCGCCGGGGAAAGTCCCTCGATGTTGACGTTGCAGACGCCCAGCGGCGCTTCGCCGCCCGGCAACGGCTGAAGCTGCAGCGGATGGCCCTGGGTGACCTCGAACATCTCGCGGAACTGCTCCTCGTTTTCGCAGATCCAGTCCGGACGGAGGTTCGACCGCACGAGTTGCTCGTAGGCGCCGCTGAGCGTGATCGCGGGCTGCGGGTAGATGAACCGCGGCGACGTGCTCCGCGGGCGAAGGGAGTTCCACGTCAGCCAGCCGCCGAAGAACGCGGTAGCCAGAGCGGCGGCGGCGGCGAGGCGGCCGGGCCATGCCGTCATGCGCCAGCGCCAACGTGCCGCGTGCGGCGCGTTGCTCGCAGAAGCCTCGCCGCGCGATGTCTGAGCGTGCCACGTCGCCGCGCTTGCCGCCACGTCGAACCGGGAATCGCCTGGCGCGCTCAACCGCCGCGAGATCGCCGTGTCGATCGCCGACTGGAGCTGCGCGGCGGCCCGCAACTGCGGGTCCGTCGCTAGAACCGCTTCGAACCGGCAGCGCTCGTCCGCGGCGAGCTGATCGTCGAGATAGGCGTCAAGCATCATCATCCAGCGCTCGGATTCAGTCATCGCTCGAGCCTCCGTGCTCTCGGGCGTCGGCGATGTTGGAAAGCTGCGCCCGCAGTTGCCGGCGAGCGCGATGCACGTGGCTCATCGCGGTCCCTTCGGGAATATCAAGCGCTCGCGCAATCTCCCGATAGGGCATGTGCAGAAGCGTTCGCAGCAGCAGGCAGCAGCGGGCATCCGCTTCGAGCTGCATCAGCGCCGCCGCGGTGCGATCATCGAAATCGACCTGTTCCCTGGACAAGTCGCCTCGGTCAGTCAAGGTCGTGGAAGAGGGTCGCGCCTGATCGGGCGCGGCAGGAGCGTGTTCAAAGATGGCGGGGTCGATGCTGGACACGGGATTGCGGGCAGTGCGACGAAGTTGATTGAGCGCGACGAAGCGGACGATCTGGCCCATCCATGCTGAGAAGCTCGTGGTCGGGTCGAACTGGTCGAGCTTTCCCAATGCGATCACCGCTGCCTCCTGCAGTGTGTCGTCGGCCAGATTGCGATCTCCATGCACCGCCACCCCGATGCACCAGAGGACGCGGAACGACGCCTGAAACAGGTCGGCGAATCGCTGCGGGTCGAGCGGCCCGGCCGCGGCGGCGGCACCAGTAGCCCGCCGCTCCGCGTCGGCTGCGGCGGCCGGCCCATGCCGCTCCTCGGATTGGTCCATCACCACAGCAATGTCCCCAGCCCGCCGCGATCTTGCAAGTTCACCGCGTTTCATGCAGTCTGGAGAACGCGCAGGCGTTGTGATTCCATGCGGCGTGTGCCGCCGCCGCCGTCGTGCGCCTATGTTTGCCCCGCCGCAGCACAGCCACCACTGTTCACCGAACGAAGAAGCGACCTGAGGAGCCACACTCATGCCCGGAGCATTGGTCACGAGAAGGGGTTCGAGCGAGGGCAGGTTGATCAGCCTTGTTCTGACGGCCTTGCTGGCGTTCGGCGGCGGTTTCCTCGTGGGTTCGACAGTGCGGCCAGGCGATGGCTCGGAGCCCGCGGAAGCGGTCGTACAAGCGGTCCAGCAAGGTCAGCCGGCCGCGGATGTCGGCCCTTCTGGCGCCGCGCTGCCGAGTCAGCAGGATGCAGCGCCGCCCCAGACCAGCGGGCCGCTGCCTGCGTCGCCGATCCAATTCGACCCGCCCTCGCTGAATCTCGGATTCATCTCGCCTCATCAGGAAGCAAGCGGCGTGGTCGAGGTCCGCAACCCGACTGACAAGCCGCTGCGAATCCTGGCATCGCGGGCCAGCTGCACGTGCACCAGCGTCAACCTGGCGAACACCGTGATTCCGCCCGGCGGGTCGGTGCCGCTGGAGGCGACGCTCAAAGCCGGCGGCCAACTGGGCCCGAAGAACGCCGCCGTTCGCGTGCTGATCGAAGGCTACGAGATTACGCAGGTGGACGTGAGGTCGATTGTCACGCTCGCCGTGCGCGCCGAGCCAGGTTACATCATGGCCAATCGCCTCTCACCAGACGTGGCCAACCCGCGCGATGCGAGTCCGCAAGACTTCGAAGACGTGAACTACGGCGAACTGACTGTCAGCTCGCTGGACGGCCGAGCATTCCGCATTCTTGCCAGCAATCAGCGCCCCCCGGTATATCTCGACTTCGATCCCAGCCGCGATGAGCCTCGCAACACTTATCGCATCGTGTGGGATTTGAGCGAGTACGACGCGGTCACGTGCCGCGACAGTGGGGGTGAGCCGATGCCGGCGTGGTGGATCATCGAGACCGATCACCCTGATTGTCCGATCTTCGATCTTCAGGTGCGCCATCGCTGCACACAGACAACGAGGCTGCAACCGGGGCAGACGTGGCTGATTCCCGAGCGCCGCGCGCTCGTGGGGCAATTGCAGCCGGGCGAATCGGTGGAGATCGAGGTGCCGCTGGCGCGGTCGCCGCACACGACCGGCGCGCTGGAGAAGATCGTCGCCGTCTCGACTGAATCAAGCGAGTTTTCGGTGGCGCTGGCCGGGCAGACGCCGTGGAGCGGCAACGAATCCACCTGCAGACTGCGGATCACCGCGAGCACGGAGCATCGTGGCATCATGCGCGGCGAGGTCACGCTGATTGCGAGCCAGGGCGGCAGCGGATCGTTGACCATCATCGGCAAAGTGGCGGAGTAGGCCGATGGCGGGATTCGGAGCCGCGGCATGTGTCGCGGCGGCCTCGCGCAAGAAATCGGGCGGAGCCGCGACGGCTCCGCCCGTTGTTCATGATCGTTGGCGTGTCGGCTGAGCGATCGCGATCAGTTGGGGCAGGGTCCGAGGTTCGAGATCACGGCGACAACGTCGTCGATGTTGACGCTGCCATCGCCCATGACCGGCGAGATGTCCTCCGGGCAGCCCTCGCAGGGCAGGCTGTAGGCGAAGACGACCGCGAGCACGTCGGTGACGCTAACGTTGCCGTCGCCGCCGGAGGGGCGGATGTCGCCGGGGCAGTTGTCAGCGAGGAGATACTGCGTTTCGAACGCGCCCATATCGACGGCCTCGCCGAAGAATCGCTCGTTGCCGGCGAGATCGGTGGTGACGTCCTCGGGCAGTGCGGCGTCGTCGCCCGCGTCCACGCAGGGCGAGCCGGGCAGCACGTCATACGCGCCGCTCTCGGCGCCGTTGAACATGGGATCGGAGTCGATGTTGCCTTCGCCGGGCCAGCCGCCGGGGACGGTGCTGTGCGCGACGTTGGCGGCGGCGCCGTTGGTGAGCATCAGCTCCGCCTGCGGCGAGCTGTTGTTCCAGATGATGCAGTTGGAGAAGTCGGTGACGGACTGGCTGGTGGCCGAGTGCAGCGCGCCGCCGCCGCTGGTGGCGGCATTGCCGGCGAGCGTGCAGTTGGTGAGCTTCAGTTCGCCGTTGGTGTGTCGAATCGCGCCGCCGCTGAGCGCCGCGTTATCGACGATGAGGCAGTTGGTGAGTTCGCCCCAACTGTTGAGCGTGGCGACCCCGCCGCCGGTGGCGGAGCCCGCGGTGGCGTTCTGCTCGATGACGCAGTTGATGATCCTGGGCTGCCCCGTTTGCAGGAAGAGGCCGCCGCCGCCATAGTTGCTCCCATAGTCGGCGATGTTGCCTTCCATGCGGCAGTTCTCAAGCGACCCAAAACTCCCCAAGATCGCCACGCCACCGCCGGCGCCGGCGCGGTTGCCGCTGAACACGCAATTGCGAATCGTCGGGTTGCTGAAGCGGACGAAGAGCCCGCCGCCGTGACGGACCGACCCGATTTTCTGGCCGCGACCGCCTGTAACGGTGAAGCCATCAACGACCGCCTGTGCCCACTGCCCATCGGTGATTGAGATGACACTCCCCTCTTGGAGCGCCCAGTTGACACCGCTGGCGTCGATGATTGTCTCACCGGGGCCCTGCGTGCTGCGCACCGTGATGTTCTTGCCATTGAGGTTGATCGCCTCGGCATACGTTCCCGGGGCGACAATGACCTGGTCGCCATTCGCCGCGGCGTTGATCGCGGTCTGAATGGTGGAATACTGGCTCGGAACGTGTCGATCCGCCGCCAGCACGTCGGCCACGCAAAGCGAAACTGTGCTCAGGGCGGCGGCCGTTAGAAGAATAGATCGTGACATTGCAGTCCTACCTCCTCGTGTCGTCGTGGACCGGCGTCAGGCGTTCGAGCGACACGCCAGACAGCGGCGCTTCGACTTCATGCCGATTCACTGGGCCAGAGGATCGAATTGATCGCCGTTGGTGGGAAGCGCAAGCCAGCGAAGACGCGCAAGACTGGCGGAACTTGGAGTGGCTGGACGGGCTGGGCGCGCTTTGCCGCGAATGATGGCCCGTCGCGGCCGTCAGCGTCGCGTGTCCGGTAATCCAAATGAAGAGGGGAGAAACCACAGAGACACCCGCCACGGCGGGTGTCTCTGTGGTGCTTCTTCCGCCGCCGGCAATGCGACGGCCCGCGCAAGAAAAACGGCCGAAGCTGTCCGACTGCGTTGCAGTCGCGCTCCGGCCGCTCGGATGGTGAGGCGGAAAACGTGGCCCGGCGCTCCGCGACGGCGGCGGAGCGCGTGGGGCCGGGGTGTTTCGGGACCTACTCGCGGACGTTCGACGAACCGTTCATTCGCCCGCGCACGAAGTCATCGAACTCGTTGAGGAGCTTCTGCAGCTCCGGCGGGGTGTTCGATTCCGGCGGCGGCGCGGATTGCGTTGCATATTGAATGACCGCCGCCTGCTGGCCCGTCCAGACCAGGTGGGTGCCCGCGGCGGCGTCCGGCGTGACGCCGGCGCCGAAGGTCAGGAACTTGGTGCTCAGACCCAGCAAGGCCGCGTCGATGCTCAGCAGGTCGCGGGGGTCGGTGCCGATCGGCCCGTTGCCGGGCAGGAAATCGACAAAGCAGGACGGGCCGGAGATCTCATTGTTATGGGCCACGCCGTCGATGCGCGCGCGAGCCTTGTCTGTCTGGATATTGGAGATCGCGAAGCCCGTGCCCCATTCCGACAGCAGCGCCTGGTCCCAGCAGAAGATGCAGCGGCTGGTTCCGGAAACCTTGAACTCGTTTTCGTTCCAGATATTCACGTCCGCCTTGGTGATGACCGGGCCGTCGTTGTCCTGGCGCAGGTCGATGGACACCGGGTGCAGCGTGAGGTCCTGGACGTTGACCGCGGCCACGCCGCCGACGTTGAACACCGGCTGCGCGTCGGCCCAGAAGTCATAGAGCAGGAACTGGCCGCAGGTGTCGAATTCGAGGCCGTCGAGGTTGATGATGCCTGGATCGCCCGTTTGCGCGCCGTGGGCGACGCCCAGCGCCTTGAAGGCGCACGAGGTGTATTCCCATGCCCAGCCCTCGGCAAAGTTGACGATCGTCGCGCCGCCGGAGAGATGATTCCAGCGGATCTCCTGGTTGAGCGTATTGACGGCCCAGCCGACGATGTAGCCGCGCAGCACGCGCTCGTTGCCGACGATCTGTCCAGGCCCGAGCGAAGTGAACGGTGGGACGGTCTGCGGCATGCCGGTGGAGGCGCGCCAGTAGATCGGCTCGTTGGCCGTCATCAGAATGGCGACGTTGAGGAACTCCCACGTGTCGCCATCGACAAAGAACATCTTGACGCGCACGGGTGCGCCGAAGTCGTTGTTGAGCGTGACGAAGGTGTCCTGCTTCAGCACGTTCGCAAGGTCCCAGCGAAGCTCGACCTTGGACCAGAAGAGCAGGCTGCCCTTCTCGCTGCATCCGCCGCGGCTGAGGCACGGGTTCGGATCGCAGCCGACGAGGGGGTGATATGTGCCCGCGGATCCGCCGAGCGCGACACATTCGTCCAAAGTCACGTTCTCGACGCATGTTCCATCCGGCAGGCAGCACGCACCGGGGCACTCGACGCCCGCGCACGTGGTCGCCGGTCCCTGGAAGATTCCGCCGGCCGCGGCGCAGCCCTCCAGCGTGACCTCGATGCAGGGATCGGCGGGGTCCATGACGCAGCACGCGCCGATGCAAGGATTGGGCACGCACGCGACGCCCGCCGCTGTGAAGCTGCCGCCATCCGCGACGCAGCACGCTTCGGACAAGACTTCACACGTGCCGTCGGCGAAGCAGCAGGCCCCTGCCGGTACGCAGACTTCGCCCGGCAAGAACTCGCCCGCCGCGATCTCGCAGCACTCTTCAAAGAGGACTTCGCAAGTACCGTCATCAAAACAGCACGCGCCGGTCACTCCGCACGGTTCATCGCCCGGCGTTCCGCCTTGAAGAGCGCAGCACACCGGAGAGATGTCTTCGCAATCTCCGCCGGGCAGACAGCATGCGACAGGGGCGGGACACGGGCCGCCGACGAAGGTGCCGCCGGAATCCACGCAACAGGCTTCATCCATAATTACGCAACTGTCGCCGATGCAGCAGGCGCCATCCTGTTCGCCGCAGGGAACCCCGGCGCCCAAGAACACCGCGCCGCTGATTTTCTCACAGCATGCCTCGAAGAGCTCCTGGCATTGGCCTGCGATGCAGCAAGCACCTGGCAGCGAGCCGCAATCATCAACTCCGATCGTGAATCCGCCACCCGCTTGGATGCAGCACGCTTCCGCCATGACTTCGCATGAGCCGTCGGGCAGACAGCACGCCACGTCCGTGCCGCAAATCGCGCCGGGTGTGAAGGTTCCTCCGACAAGTTCGCAGCACGCCGCGAAGAGCTCGTCACAAGTGCCGTTGGGAAGACAGCATGCGCCGGGGACGCCGCAGGCTTCATCGCCGGGTGTGCCGCCGTCTTGTTCACAACAAACAGGACTGAGATTCTCGCATGTGCCGTCGGTGAAGCAGCAGGCGATGGGGGGATCGCAGACTTCGCCCGGTGAGAATGTCCCACCGACGAGTTCGCAACACTCCTCGAACAGCTCGTCGCACGAGTCGTCGGGCAGACAACACGCGCCTATCACGTCGCAGGGTTCATCGCCGGGTGTGCCGCCATCCTGTTCACAGCACACCGGGCTGAGATTCTGGCACGTGCCGTTCGTGAAGCAACAGGCGACGGGCGGCAGGCAGACTCCGCCGGGCGTAAAGGTTCCACCGGCGAGTTCGCAGCAGTCCTCGAATAGCTCGTCGCACGAATCGTCTGGCAGACAGCATGCGCCGAGGTCGCCGCATTGTTCGTTGCCCGACGTGCCACCCTGTTGAGCGCAACAGACGGGACTGAGGTCTTGGCACGAGCCATCGGGCAGGCAGCATGCAACGGGTGTTGCACAAACTTCACCGGGATAAAACGTACCGCCCTGCGCTTCGCAGCAGGGTTCCGTCGTCTCGATGCACGTTCCGCCCGGCAGGCAGCAGGCCGCAATTCCGAACCCATTGGGGTCGCAGGTCGAGCCGCAGCCGAGGAACTCACCACCGGCGGCAAGGCAGTCGGCTTCCGTGCTCTGCGCGCACGTGCCGTCGGTCTGGCAGCATGCGCCGCAAGGCTGGTATTGGTAGATCACCGTCACGGTGCCTGAGACTGTGTGCGGCGTGTTGGTAAGCGAGAAGTTGCTGATCGTCGTGCCGAACTCACCAGCACCATTGATGCGCACCTCGAACGTGCCGGCGCCCAGAAACGGCATGAGATCGCCCGTGTATTCACACGTGGCGTCGCCTTCGAATTGAATCGGGGAACCGAATTCCGACGATCCCAAATCACAGCACTCGCCGGGCGGCAATAGCGGCGGATCGCACTGCATCATTCCGATCTGGGGGAATGGCGGCTCCTCGATGACGGTCAGAATGGGTTGACCACAATCACCGGGGAAGTTCGGGGGGGCCACTTCGGCAGTCACAAGTTCGTTGTACGTCACTTCGGTGAGTTGGGATTTCGTGGTCAACAGATTGCACCCAATAACGACCGTTGTGATCTCAGCGTCGATGACCACGAGCACGCGAGTGAGTTCCCCGCATTCAACGTCTTCGTTGAACTGCGGGAAGAAAAGCGGCAGTACGAAGTTCTGCTCCTGCTGAAAAGTCTGGGTGATCGCTACTGATGGGCATAGGGCCGGGGGAAGCGGCGCGCCCCGGACCGGCTTCGACACTTCGGTCTCAGGGTTAAGGGACGAGGCATGTTCGGCCTGCTGCTGCGTGCTGCAAACCGAGCCGACGCCCTGGAACACGCCGCCGGACTCTTGGCACGCCAGCCACAGCAGCCCCTCATCACACGAGCAGTCGCCGAAGCAGCAAGCCCCGGCGCACGAAACGTCGTCGCAAAGAGTGCCCGACCCCTGATAGACGCCGCCGAGGTCGCGGCATGCCGCGGCATTGGCGGATTCCATCGGCCCAATATCCGTGACATCCCGGCACGATCCGTCCGGCAAACAGCAAGCACCATGGAGGTCGTCCTCGCGGCAGAAGAACTCGCCCCCGGCGTCATCGCAATCGGCGGTTTCTCCCTTCGGCAGATCGCCCTGGTACCGCCCGTGCAGAGCAATACATTCGGGCTGCGTTGCGACGTGGCAGCGGCTCTGGTCGGAGAAGCAGCACACGCCGAAGGGCACGCAGGTTATGTCGCCGCACTTGACGCCGACGCCCTGGAACTGCCCGCCGCTATCGACGCAAATCGCCTGCGACAGCTCGAAGCAGTTTCCATTGCCGTAACAGCACGCGCCGGATTGCGCCGACGCGGCATTGGTGCAGCAGCACACGGCGAACAACGCGGTCAAACACCAGAAAAGTCTCTTGGACATATGCATCTTTCTCACCCCAGCTTCAGGCACGCGCAGGCGGCGCGGCGCCATGCGGCGGGGCCTGCCCGCGCCGACGCCGCCACTGATGGCGCCGCCGGCGCGAACACGCCCGCCGAGTTCTTTCTCCACGCATCCCGCCAGCGCCTCCGTGGCGTGCGGGATTACCTCACTGCATCCAACAGCAACCGCAGGTCGCCGACATCGACGACTCCGTCGCCGTTCAAATCCTCCTTGCAAGGCGCGTCCTTCGGGCACGCGCCCCAATTCTGCAGAATGTGTTCGATGTTCAGAGCGGCTCCGCCGCCTGACTGGCCGGATTCCTGCTCTTGCCCGCCGTCCTCCGAACCGCGGGTGTTGCAGGGATCGCCGTCGCAATCGGCTCCCTCGCCAAGGAAGGTTCCGCCGAGATCGACGCACTCTTCGCCGGAGAGCGAATCCACGCAGATGTCGTCGTGGGTTCGATTGTTCTCGAAGCAGCAGGCGCCGGTCGGGCCTCTGCAGACGTTGTGCGCGGTGAAGAGCCAGTCGAGCGTACCGCCCGCGGGCGCGCCGCCGGAGTAGGCGAACCAGCCCCATCCGGACAGGCCCGGATAGCCGCGGTGGCCCTGGTCATCGCTTTCGTTGCCGAAGCGGAAGCTGAAGTTGTCCGGCACGAGATTCTTGTTGAAGAGGTCGATGACCGTTCCGGTGTCCAGCCAGGTGATGGTTCCGGTTTCGGAGTTGTTGGGCGTGACGACATAGAGGTCGTCGTCGGACGGGACGCCCACGACGACGTCGTAGGTGAAGTCGATATCGACCCATGACGTGGCCATGGGATCGGGGTGATAGTCGCCGCCGACCTCGTAGCCGCCGAACGCCGTGCCAAAGATGTGAATCTTCCCGCCCTCATAGAGCAGGAACATCTCG
>CAZLDF010000211.1:0-4861 GCA_964558095.1 uncultured Isosphaeraceae bacterium
AGGATTCCTCTTGCGTCTAATCGAGTTCGATGCATGCGATGCCTCCATCGGGGCCTATGAAACTACCTCAAAACTCCCTCTCCCTTGGGAGAGGGTTGGGGTGAGGACCGCACTTCCGGCAATTGCCGCGGAACGCTCGCGAACTCAGCTTTGATCTTCCATTTGAGATGGTTTCTACGCGGCCCGCGCTCGTCAACGTTACGATTTGCCAACCGGGCTGTCCATCGGATGCGGCGGGAAATCTCGCGCACGCGACGGCTCGGCTCTTCGCCTGGCGGTCGCGTCAGCGCGGCTTCAATCAACCGGCGGGCCGAATCCAAGCTGCTGATACTCGCGCATCCGGTTGTAGAGCGTCCGCCGGCTGATTCCGAGCGCCGCGGCGGCAGCGGACCGATTTCCGCGATGAACCCGAAGCGCATCGAAGATCGCCTGACGCTGCAGTTCGTCGATCGGGCGCACCGCGGCGGATTCGGCGCAAGCAATCGCTTGGTCGGTCGCCTGGACGAGCGCCGGCGGCTCGCGCGCGACGCCGCGCGCCAGGTTCCGCCGCACGCGGTCGATGGCGCGCTCGATCTGCCCCAGATGACACGGCTTGGTGAGAAAGTCGGTGACGCCCAGGCGGATCGCCTTCTGCGCCGACTTCAAGTCGCCGACGCCCGTGAGGATGACGACCGGCGTGTCCACGTGCCGCGCGCGAAAGCGATCGAGCAGCGCCAGGCCGTCCATGTCGGGCAGGTGCAGGTCCAGCAGCATCGCGTCGGGAAGCGAGGCGTCGATCGACGCCATCGCCTGGGCCGCGTTGCCCGCGCCGCGCGCGCGGCAGCCCAGTTCGCCGAGCATTTCGATGAGCAGCGACCGATAGCGATGCTCGTCCTCGACGACGAGCAGGTCGAGCGGCATCGTCGAGGTGGACTGGGCGATCTCAGGCACACGCATGGAGCACCTGCCTTGCATGAAGAGCGGGAAGCTCGATCGCGAAGCTGCTGCCTCGTCCCGGGCCGTCGCTGTGCGCGAAGAGGTTGCCGCCGTGGCGCTGAATGATGGCGTGGCTGACGGCCAATCCCATGCCCGCCCCGCCGCGGCCGCGCTCGACCTTGCGCGAAAAGAACGGATCGAAGACGTGCACCGCGGTTTCTTCGCTCATGCCGCAACCGTTGTCGGCGACGGTGAGCAGCACGTCGTCGTCGTCGCCATGCTCGATGGACAGGACCACGCGGCCGCCGGCGCTTTCGCACGCATCGAGCGCATTGGTGAGCAGATTGATCAGAACTTGCAGGAGTTGCGATTCGTCGCCGCGCACGAGAGTCTCGGACGCATTGAATGTTGACCCGCGGTCGCACAGCACGAGGTCTTTGCCGCGTGCGACGGCCAGCGCGCCGACCAGTTCGATCGCCCGCCGCGCGACGGCCGCCAACGAAATCGGCTCGAATTCCTCGTGCTCGCGCGGTCGGGCGAGTTCGAGCAGTTCATCCGTGATGCCGCGACAGCGAAACGCCTCGTCGCAGATGATCCGCAGCGACTGGCGCAAGCGCGCGGGCTCGCCGAGGTCGTCGTCGCTGAGGCGTTCGAGGCGGCGCAGCGTCGTCTCGGCATAGCCGGCGATGATCGCCAGCGGATTGTTGATCTCGTGCGCCACGCCCGCCGCCAGGCAGCCCACGCCCGCGAGTTGTTCGCAGCGAACAAGCTGGCGCGACTTGATCTCAACCTGGCTTCTCATCGTTTCGTGCAGGCGGCCGATTCGATCGCTCATGTGATTGAAATGGCGGATGAGCAGCCGCAGCTCGCGGTCGCCGGTTTCGGGGATCGCCCGGCCGAAGCGCGCCTGCACCAAATGCGCCACCGCCTGCCCGAGCGCCCGCAGCGGCGACATGACGCGGCGGTGATGCATGACGCCGCCGACCGCGCCCGCAGCGATCGTCAGCAGAAACAGCGCGCCGATCCGCAGGATTGTCCTCTCATGCCCGGCCGCAGCTTCCGCTCGGTTTTCGACGATCCGTGCGTTCGCGCGGCCGGCGAGGTTCGCGACGCGCGCCAGCATCGGGCTCAGCTCCCGGCTGTCGATCGGCGACGCCGCATCGTCATGCGCCCGCCGGGCGATCTCGCGCAATTGGTCGTGAAGCTGCTGCGCGCCGCTTCGCCGCGCTTCGTCAAGCGAGGCTTCAGATGCAAGCTGGCCGGCGAGTGCGTCCGATGCCCGCATGGCTGCGGCGGCGTGGGCGCGCAGCGCGTCGGTGTTGGCATCGGCGCCGCTGCGCATCGACAGCAGCTCGCGCAGCGACGCCGCGTGATGGCCGATTTCGTACAGCCGGCGAAGCTCCTCGTGCGTCTGCGAGGCGACGTCGAAGTGACGGCTGAGGCGGCCGAGGCCGACCAGCGCCGCCGACCCGACGAGCAGCGTGCCCAGCAGCAGCAGCGCGGTGTTGCGAACCAGTCGTGAAGCGAGCGTCATGCGCAATCTCCTCGGTTCTGCGTGTGCAGGATTTGCCCACCCACGATAGCGAGGGCGCGAGCGGGTGTGCAGGTTTTGCTCACTCTCGCCGCGATAACGGGGGGATGTGATATGACGCTATTTAGCTCCCTCTCCCTTTGGGAGAGTGTTGGGGTGAGGGCGGTACGTTGAGCATGTGCGCCCAAATCCAACGCAAGCTGAGCTTCGATTCGTGCGCGTTGAGATGGTTTCTGGGTAGTTCGCCGCCGCATGCCCCGGCGGCACAACGACTGAAGACGGAGACAAGCCCGATGATACGGTTGATGCGCCCGCTCTTTCGAAGAGAGTTGAAGCCCACCCGTGAACACCACCCGCCGCTCGCTGTCGCATCGCTGGCGCTGGCGCTGGCATCGACGATCGCGACGGGACAAACGTCCGACGAGCCAGCGGACGAATCGGCGCCTCCGCCGCCAGCGCATGAAGCCGAATCACAGGCCGCACCCAAAGCGTCGCCGCAGCCCTCGTTGTCGCAGCCGACCTTCCGCGCCGAGCCGGTCATCATCTCCGCCACGCGCACCGAGAAGCCGCTGTTCGACGCGCCGGCGTTCGCGAACATCGTCTCCGACGTGGACTTCTTCGAGAAGAACTATCGCACCGTGCCCGATGCGCTGCGCGACGTGCCCGGCGTGATGATGCAAAAGACCGCGCACGGCCAGGGCTCGCCCTTCCTGCGCGGTTTCACCGGCTTTCGCACGCTCATGCTCATCGACGGCATTCGACTGAACAATTCGGTCTTCCGCGACGGGCCCAACCAATACTGGAACACCGTCGATCCATATTCGATCGATCGACTGGAAATCGTGAAAGGTCCCAGTTCGGTGCTCTTCGGTTCCGACGCGATCGGCGGCACGGTCAACGCGATCACCAAGGGGCCCACCGGTTACGGCGAAACATTCCACCTCGGCGGCGCGGGAATCGTTCGCCTTTCCTCAGCGGAGCGCTCATACACTCTTCGAGGCGAACTCGACGCAACCTGGAACGATTCGCTGGGAATCTATGGCGGTGCAACGTACAAAGACTACGGCGATCTTGAATCAGGCGCGGGACGATTGCCCGCCACCGGCTATGACGAAGGCGACGTCGATTTCAAGCTCGAATACCGGCTGACCGAACAGGCGCGGCTCGTGCTCGCCCACCAGAGCGTCGATATCGACGACGCCTGGCGCACGCACACCACGATCTTCGCGCAACCCTATGAAGGCACGACGGTCGGCTCGGATCGGCGACGCTCGCTCGAACAGAACCGCGACCTGACCTACGCGCAGCTTCACGTGGAGGACAGCGAGGGCTTCATCACCGCAGCGCGCTTCAGCGTCTCCTATCACCTGCAGGCTGAGGAACAGGATCGCATTCGAAGCGACGGCCGGTTCGACGTGCAAAGCTTCGAAGCCGCCACCTACGGCGCGTGGGCGCAGTTCGAAACCGCCAGCGCGATTGGCTTATGGACCTATGGCGCGGAGTATTACCGCGACCAGGTCTCCTCTCGCAGAATCGACTACAACGCCGACGGCACGCTCAACACGATTCACGTGCAGGGGCCGGTCGCCGACGACTCGACCTATGACCTCGTCGGCATCTACCTTCAGGATGACATTCCTATCACGGACGGACTGAACCTGATCCTCGGCGGGCGATTCAACTATGCCAAGGTCGATGCCGACGCCGTCGAAGACCCGGTCACGGGCAGCGCGTTCGAAGTCGAGGACGAGTTCGACTCGGTCGTCGGCAGCGCGCGCTTCGCGCTGCACCTGGACGACGAGGATCACTGGAACCTCTTCGGCGCCGTGTCGCAGGGATTTCGCGCGCCCAATCTTTCCGACCTCACGCGGCTGGACACCGCGCGCACCAACGAGATCGAAACACCTTCGCCCGGGCTCGAACCCGAAGAGTTCATTTCATATGAGATCGGCGCGAAAGCGCGATTCGACACGGTGTTCGCGCAGGCGAGCTACTATTTCACCGACATCGACGACATGATCATCCGCCAGCCCACCGGCCAGATCGTCGATGGGCTCAACGAGGTGATCAAGCGCAACAGCGGCGACGGGTTCGTGCAAGGCGTCGAAGCCGAGGCGCGCTGGCGCTTTCACCCGGATTGGACGGCCTTCGGGTGGATCGCGTGGATGGACGGCCAGGTCGATACGTTTCCGACCTCCGCGCCGGTGCTCGTGACCGAGCCGATCGATCGACTGATGCCGCTGACGGGGCAGATCGGGCTGCGATGGGACGCGCCGAATCGCGATGTGTGGCTCGAAGGCGTGTTGCACATGGCTGACGACGCCGATCGCCTCTCGACGCGCGACGCCGAGGACACGCAGCGCATCCCGCCCGGCGGCACGCCCGGCTATGCGATCCTGTCGCTCCGCGGCGGCT
>CAZLDF010000212.1:0-2837 GCA_964558095.1 uncultured Isosphaeraceae bacterium
TCGGCGAGCACACGCAGGGTTCCAACGCGCAGCGGTTCATCGCGCCGGCCGCGAACTGCCTCGACGTCGGCGAGACCGACGCCGTCGAGGCCGCCGCGTTCGGGCTGTCGCATCTGACTGCCTGGGGCATGCTGGTGAAACGCGCAAAACTGCGCGCCGGCCAAAGCGTCCTCATCACCGGCATCGGAGGGGGCGTGGCGCTGGCGGCGCTCAACATCGCCCGTCACTTCGCCTGCCAGACAATCGTCACCAGTCGCCACCAATCCAAGCTCGACCGCGCGATGCGGCTGGGCGCGCGGCACGCTGTGCTCGACACCGGCGAAGACTGGTCAAGAACAGTGCGCGACATCACGGGCAAGCGCGGCGTCGATCTCGTCGTGGATTCCGTCGGCAAAGCGATCCACCTGCCCTGCATCAAGTCGCTCGCCCGCGGCGGCACGTTCGTAACCTGCGGCAACACGACCGGGGCCGACCCCACCACCGACCTGGCGCGCATCTTCTGGAATCAGCTTTCGATCCTCGGCTCGACGATGGGCACGATGGACGATTTTCGCGAAGTGCTCGCGCTGCTGAGGTCCGGCGCGGTTCGACCCGTCATCGACCATGTCTATGACGCGAAAGACGGCGCCGAGGCGTTCGCAAGGCTCGAATCCGCGGAGCAATTCGGGAAAATCGTCATCCGGTGGAGCTGATTCCGGGAACCCAGATGCCCTGATGACGACGCGATCGCGTCGTTTCGCGAGCGGGTTCATCCCGCTGCGGCTAGGCGCACACCGACTCATCCCGCGCCCGTGTCTCGAATCGCGCCCGACCGCAGGGGGACGAGCCCCCTCGCGAAACGTCGGTGCGCGACGTTCCCGTCGAAAGCCCCTTTCCGTTCGCCCCGGAGCGCCTTTTCCGCCCGGTTTGACATGGACCATTGAAGGCACCTATTGATTATCCGTGCAAGCAATGGACGCCGCCGGTGGGAAGAGGAAACCCGTAGCGCCCGATGAATGCAGCAGTGCGTGTCGATTCCGGACGGACGATTGTCACATTCACTCCCTGTTCTTCTTCGGAGTTCTGCCGCCATGATCGAACATGTTGCTCAAGGCGAAACCACGCAGGTGGACGCACCCGAGTCCGAGCAGAAACCTGATTGGACCAACCCGCCAGATCAACATCATCAACATCAGCATCAGCATCCGCGAAATCAACCTGGAGGCGGCGGGACCGCCACAGCCGCCCCGACCAAGCCGCGGCGCGAGACGAAGCCCGACCGTAAGGTCGATCGCATGCCGCCGTGGAAGGTGCTTCTGCACAACGACGTGAAGAACGACATGGGATACGTCGTCGAGACGATACTCGAGCTGACGACGCTCACGCCGCAGCTTGCGCTGGTGCGAATGCTGGAGGCGCACACGTCGGGCGTGGCGCTGTTGACGGTGACGCATCGCGAGTACGCCGAGCTGTTGCAGGAGCAATTCCACAGCAAGCGACTGACCGTTTCGATCGAACCGGAAGCTTGACGTACCTCGATGCTCCGCGTCGTAGTCCTGGTACCACGACGCTCCGCGTCGTGAACCTGGTACCTCGACGCTCCGAGTCGTGAACCCCCCCGTTTCGCGAGCGGGCTTGCCCCGCTGCGGTTCGGCGCACTTCGACTCATCCAGCGCCCATCCGTCCAATCGCGCACAACCGCAGGGGGACAAGCCCCCTCGCGAAACGCGATCAGCTTGCGTGATCGCGTTTGCTCGCGGTGTCGAAGAATCCGCGCAGCGACAACGTCAATCGCTCATACACGCCATCTTCGCCGTCCGACGCGTCCACGACGAGGTACTGGTCGGGCGACGCCTGCGCTTGCGCGAGGAATCCCTGCCGCACGCGTTTGTGAAACGCGATGCCCTTTTGCTCCATGCGATCGAGCAGCGGATTCAACCGCGTGGCGGCAACGAGCTCATCGACATCGAAGACCACCGTCACATCGGGCCAGATGTTGCCTACCGCGACTCGGCCCACCGCGAGGATTTCCTCCTGGCTCATGCCGCCGGCGGTCCCCTGATAGGCCAGTGTCGAACTGATGAAGCGGTCGGCGAGCACAAGCTCGCCACGCGCGAGCGCGGGGCGGATGGTCTGCTCGATGAGCTGCGCCCGGCTGGCCATGTAAAGCATCATCTCGCATCGCAGCGACATGTCGTGATTGGCCGGGTCGAGCAGGATGTGGCGGATCTGCTCGCCGATGGACGTGCCGCCCGGCTCGCGAACCTCGCAGACGCTGAGCCCGGCGTCGCGGCAGGCACGGGCAAAGCGCGCGAACTGCGTCGATTTGCCCGAACCGTCGGGCCCGTCGAAGACGATGAATCTGCCCGCCAGCGCTTTCGCCAGGCCCTTGGTCATGATCGGGCGGATGATAGCCGCTGCGCCGCTTTCCGCCGATGAACTGATTCTCCACGTTCGCGCAGGTGCCGGGTCGATCGCGCCTATAGCATGATGGAGACAGGAAACAGGAGACAGGAGACAGGAGACAGGAGACAACGATCGAATCTACTTGCACGTGCTTTGCTTGTCTCCCGTCTCCTGCCTCCTGCTTCCTGCCTCTGAGTTGATCGCCAGTCATGCGCATTGACCTTCGAGACGCCAACCGCACGAAGCTCGGCCGAATCACGCTCGATCCGGCGCTGCGACCGACGCGCGTGACCGTCACGCGCGAAGGCGCGATGCGCGAGGTGTTTCTCAACTGGGACGCGGCGGTGGACGACGCGGGACAGCTTCGCGCTTGCGTGAGCTGCGGTTGCCGCGACCTGTTTCGTGAAAAGTCCTTTCCGGCCGTGACCGCGATCGTCGTTCTGCTGGCGTTT
>CAZLDF010000213.1:0-6476 GCA_964558095.1 uncultured Isosphaeraceae bacterium
ATCGCGCGCCGATCGCCGGATAAAACTTGAAAGTCTCACCCGGATGAGCGGTGATCGATGTTATCGGACGGCGACGCGCCACATCGAACCGAGCGGACTCGAATCGAGCCATGGCCATCGGCGTCGGCGTCGCGCAATCTCCGGGCGCCCGGCGATCAGGGAACAGGCCGAATGTGCCGGTCCTTCTTGCCTTCTTCGTTCCAGATCGTGAGCACGCCTTCCTCGCCCTCGCCGGCGCCGAGATATCCGATGGCGAGTCCCCGGCCGTTGTTGATCGTCAGCGAGCCGGCGCGGTTGTCGCTGGTCGCGCCGGCGACGACGACGGGCACGCCGTACTTGCTCAGCAGGTTCAGCACCGCTCCGTGATCCTTGATGGCCAGTTGAAACTGCATCGCGCCGGCGGAATTGTTGAGCGCCAACGCGCCGCCGGCGCCGTTGACAGCGGCGGCGCTGAACACGTTCACGCCCGCCGCGTCGGCGATGTGCAGCCGCCCGCAGCCTGTCTCGTCCGCGGCGCAGGAGAAGACGGCCCTGGCGGCGCTGTTCATCAGCTCGAGGCCGCCGCCCGCGCTTGCGACGTGGCCGCGCCAGCGCGGCGTGCCGCCCGCATCGGCCAGAATCGCGCTGCCGGCATCGTCGTCCGAAGCGCCGGCGGCGAAGACCACGCTCCCGTTGCCGTTGCTGGCGAGGAATTCGCCGCCGTTGGCGCTGGCGCGCGCGATCGCCGCAAATGCCCCCCCCTTGGTGCGCACGACCGATTCGCCGCCGTGCTCGTTGATCGCATGGCGCACGAGGGGCTGGCCGTCGGCGGCGTAGAGGACGGACTCGCCGCCGCCCTCGCCGGTCGTCCATTCGCACGCGGTATTGCCAGCGTTGTCGGCCACGAAGGCGCGCCCGCCGTGCTCATGGGCCTCCGCTGCGAAGACGCGCTTGCCCTGCGCGTTGTTGATCAGCAGTTCCCCGCCTGCGGCGCGGCTGTAGGCTCGAAGCGCTTGCGTGCCGTTGGTGTTCCACAGGCCCAGCTCCGCGCCTTCGCTGGTCGAATAGGCGCCGAACACGTTTCCGCCGGTCTTGCTCCACAGCGCGATGTCGCCGCCGGTGTCCGTCGCCGCGAGGCGCAACACGTTTTCGCCGCCGGCTGTCCAGAGGTCGATCTGCCCGCCGGTGGGCGACGAGGCTGCCGCGAAGACGAGCTTGCCGTTGTCATCGAGAATCTCCAGTCGCTTGGCGGAGAGAATGTCCGCGGCGGGCGCGGGGCTCATTGCCGCGATCGCGACGCCGCCGAGGAGCGTCAATCCAAGCGCTACCGCGACGCTGCGATATCGCCGCGCCTCGCGTTGCGTTCGATGCAGTTCATGCTCCAGAACCGTGAGTCGAACTTCAAAGTTGCTGAGCGGGACGGGAAGATTCCGCATGATCGTGATCCTGTTTCAAAGTGGCTGCGAATGGAAGAAACTATCTCAACCCCCCTCTCCCTTTGGGAGTGGTTTGGGGTGCGGGCCGCAAGTCCGGCAAATGCCGAATATATCGAACTCAGCTTTGAATGTGCATTTTGAGATAGTTTCGAAGTCGAAGCACATGATCGGGCTGCACGGCTGCGATGTCCAACGGGAGCGTGAGCGCCAACGATGCGCTCAACCGCTGGCGCCGGTCTCTTCATGGTGTTCCGGATGCGAGGCGATTGCAGCGCCGCCGCACATCTGGTCGAATATCCATTGGAGCGTTTCGGCCGCTACTGGAACGTATCGTCGAGAAAGAGCTTGCAATGGAGACCGCCGCCCACCTGCGGCTCAAACGCATGGCCCTGGCGTTCCTGCGCCAGCGGGGATGCCTCGCCGCCGCGCAGGAAGTCCGCTGCCCGATCGGGCGATTCATCATCGACGTCGCGGGCTATCAGGACCGCCAGCCGAAGCCGCCGGGCCAGCCCCGGCCGTTCGAGCGTGTTCCGCCGCGGACGATCGTGATCGAGTGCAAGCAGTGCCGGGCTGATTTTCTTCGCGATGATCGGCAAGTCGAAAAGCTGCTGTGCAAGCGCGATGACCTGCTCGCGCTGCGGCGAAGCATCGAGGAACATCAGGTCAAGGCATTCGAGCCTCAGTTGCGATTGAACGGCAGCTCGCTGTTTCAGGAACTGGAGGAGTGGGATTTTTCCGCCAGCCGCCTGCCAAGCTATCGCAGCGTGATGACGAAACTGCGGCGGGTGGAGAAGTCGCTGCACGGCCAGACGAAGTTCTGCCTGATCGCTCAGTATCGCCTGGCGGACGAAATGTACATCGCCGCCCCGCGCGGCATGGTGAAGCCGCGCGAACTGCCCATCGGGTGGGGATTGCTGGAGGTCTCGGCGGACTGGCTGGAAGCGGTCGACGGCGCGCAGCTCCCCCCCCAGGTCGAGCGGCCGATGCTGACGATCACAGTCCCGTCGCCCCCGCAGCACTCGGCCGCGGAGAAGCATCGCATGCGCCTGCTGCGCAACATCGCGGTGGCGGCGAGCTTCGCCGCGAGGCCGCCGCGCGTGGTGTGAGTTTCACATTCTGAGCAGTGGCACGGGCGTCCTCGCCTGTGATCGCGTGCTCGGCCTCGACGGCCGAGAACGCGATGGCGAATCGCGACACGCGCCGCGAACCAAAGCGCGCCTGGAGGGACTTGAACCCCCAACCCTCGGCTTCGAAGACCGATGCTCTATCCAATTGAGCTACAGGCGCTTGGGTTGAAGCACATGATAGCGGCACTCCGGGTGATTTGCTCCTCGTTGCGGATGGGCGTGTGCTAAGCCGCGAGCGGCGGGGGGACGGTCGGGCCGCAGTTTGGTAACCTGCGTGTCTTCACTTCATGGACCGGAACGGAGACTCGCTTATGGGCCTGATGGACGGCAAACGCGGCCTCGTCGTCGGCATCGCCAACGATCACAGCTACGCTTACTTCATCGCGGAATCGCTGCTCCGCGAAGGCGCCGAGTGCCTCTTCACGCACCTGCCCGGCGAGAAGATGCAGCGGCGCTGCCTCAAGGCCATCAACCAGCTCGGCATCGAAAACCCCTGGCTGGAATCGCTCGACGCCAGCGGCGACGAAGAGCTTGACCGCGTGTTCGACAAGATCGCCGGCGACTTCGGCACGCTCGATTTCCTCGTGCATTCAATCGCATTCGCGGACAAGGACTGGCTGAAGGAGGGCTCGTTCGCGCCCACGCCGCGGCAAGTGTTCACGCAGGCGATGGACATCAGCGCTTACACCCTCATGGCGATGGCGAACCGCGCGGCGCCGCTGATGGAGAAAGGGGGGGGTGGGGCGATGGTGAGCATGAGTTACCTCGGCGCGGTGCGAGCGGTGCCGGGTTACAACGTCATGGGTGTTGCCAAGGCGGCGCTTGAGGCCACCACTCGGTATCTCGCGCTGGAACTGGGCGCCAGGAACATCCGCGTCAACGCGATCTCTGGCGGGCCGCTGCGAACGATGAGCGCGCTGGCGGTGGGCGGGTTCAGCCAGATTCTCGACGTCGTCGCGCAGCGATCGCCTCTTCGCCGCAACGTCACGGGCCGCGACGTCGGCGACTCCGCCGCGTACCTGCTCAGCGAGCATGCCGCCGGCGTCACCGGGCAGGTGCTTTATGTCGATTGCGGATACAGCGCGATCGGGCTGTGACCGCTCGAAGGCCTTGAGGGCTCGCGAATGGATGCTCCCCCCCCTTCTCCGCGCAGTCGCAATCGCAGCCCGCGAACGCCAACATGACCGAAGCGGCCACGAACCAGCCGCGATCCGCCCAGCGCCCCCCCCCATCAGGGGCCGTCGAAGTTTTCGAGAAGAAACCCGCGGCGGTGACGACTTCCGGTTCCCCTCTCCCCAGGGAGAGGGGTTAGGGGTGAGGGCCGAATGAGCAAAGGCGTTGCGTGTTGCGTCGCGCCGCACTGCATGGCGGCTTACGTCCCCCCGCAACCCCCGCGGCACTGCCCAAGCGTAATGCGGGGGTGTAGGTCGGGTTCGCTGCTCGGGTGGATAGGGTGCGATCCGACTGGTATGGAATTGATCCCACGTTCACTTTCGTGCCGCGGCTCGCCAATCTTGAAAGCCGAAGTAGCGTTGTTGCCACTGCCACCGCACGCGATCGATTTCGCAGGACGTGCCGCATTCGGGACACTCGCCCTGCTCCAACAGCGCATCAAGCGGATACCGGCAGCGCGTGCACAACTTGAAATCGTGGGTCTCCGCTTCGGCCCGTCCGCGGCGCTTCGCGAACCAGCAGAGTGCCAGCGCGAACCAATATGTCGCGACCAGCGCCGGGACGGCGGGCAGGATGTGGTGAAACCATCTCGGCGATTGACCGCGCAGCAGCGACATGTATCCCAGCCATCCCAGGATGAAGAAGAACAGACCCCCTAGAGTTAGGTAGCACAGGCGATCGGTGACGAGCTCGAACCGAGTGTGAGGAAGTCTGCCTATGGGCTTCGCCATGTGCGATTGTATTGTGAGCGAGTAGCTCGGGTCTGACGGTTGGGGGTGGGCGCGACCCGACACGTTGGGCGTTCATACCACGCAAGCGTCGGGTCGCGCGAACCGGGGGGGCACGCGGACCCGACTTACAAGCCCGGGGGGCGTATACTTTGCTGCGCGATGCCAAGCGTGTGGTTCATCTCCGGGGCTTTGCTGGTAACGATCTCGCTCGCGATGGCCGGGCACGCGCTATTTGGCGACCGGGCCCGTGGCCGCGGTCGGTGCCCCAAGTGCTGGTATGCGATCCACGATTCCACTGCGCGCCGGTGTTCAGAGTGCGGGCATCAGGCGAAGTCGGAACGCGACTGGTTGAAGACCCGCCGACACTGGCGGC
The DNA here is from genome assembly GCA_964558095.1 of uncultured Isosphaeraceae bacterium. Classification (GTDB taxonomy): domain Bacteria; phylum Planctomycetota; class Phycisphaerae; order Phycisphaerales; family SM1A02; genus CAZLDF01. The sequence continues at coordinate 4,820 of CAZLDF010000213.1, forward strand.
GCAGCATCCTCGCGCTGCTGCTGTTCCTGCCTGCTGGTTGGCTTCTGCTCAAGCCATATGCGGGTGCACACGGCTGGATCGGCCTCGCGCCAGATCGAGTGCTGGTTGAGGTCGAGCAGCGGATTCAACCGGGTCGTGTGTGGACCGATGAAGTGGTTGAACGGTTGTACCGGTTCGAACTTGATTCCGACCTGTGCATTGAATTCGTGGAGTTTCTGATCCAAGGCACACCGGATGCGCCGCCTCCTTCGCCGCAATGGCAAACAACCTGCGGACGCTGGATTGAAAGACTTCGATACATGCCAATGCAGGCGCGAATGCGCGGCGGCGATGAGGCGCTTTGGGACTCGCTACTCGACAGATTCTTCGAACTGCCGCCGAGCGTTGCAGTCGTTGAGGATCGTTCGCGACCGACTGCCGACTACGGGATTCGTGAATACTCACTTACCTTCTACCATTGGTGGCGGCCCGGATCCCTGTATCGTTGCCGCCTCATCACGGCACCGCAATCGATTGTCGCGATCACGGAAGAGAAGCGCGGCGGCCTCATCGGACTTACAATTGACAACACAAACGCGCAGCCGGTCGAAGACATCGAGTTCACGCTGACGTACGAGCGATCAGCGCCGGAGCAGTGGAAGCGAAAGGAATGGACGGCGTTCCAGACGCGGACCTACCGGCTGGGCGACCTGGTGCGATGAAGGGTCGCAATGATCCGCGATTCCCCGGATCGGCGCGACCCGACGCAGACGACAGTGGGCGCTTACCGACCTGTCGCTGCCGGCAAACTAAGAGCGGCCTGCCTGAGCCGCGCAGCGCTTCAACAAAGCGCGCGCAAACGTGACGCTCTCGCCGCGGCGAGGTGGACTGGCCCCACGCCTGATGAATAATGAACGTTGAAACTTGGACCTCAGCAGGCCCAAGGGCTTGGCGGCCCGCACACGTGAGCACTCAAAGCCTCGATGCCTCAATTTGGACGTTTGGCCTTTTGGACTTTCGGACTCTGTCTTCCACCGCTCTTTGACATTTGCATATCCCCTCCCTCCGTGGTCCTCCGTGGCCCTCCGTGTTGAATTCTTGGTCTTCAATTCAAACACCGTGCCAAACTGCGCAACGAACGGCGCGTTTGCGCGAAAACTTCAGTGCCGTCGAAAACGCGCGCGCAAAGTAAAAGGGGGTCTCAGCGTCATGTTTATCCATCTTAACAGTTTGAATGTTGATTGAGCCGCAGAAGAAGAAGCAATGGAAATGCGCAAATCATCAACGGTCGTCAATATGAAGGCCGAAAACCTGTTTGGAAGCCTGCAAACCGCGTTTCAGCGGCTTGGACGACGACGCGATCGCGCCGCGATGCGCGCAAATGATCGAAGTTGGTTGATATGAAGCAGACCAAGCGAACCTTACCGCCCGTTCAGCGGCGCGCTGTACCAGCCCACCTTGCCTTCGACGACCACCGGCGCGAGCACGTGCAGAACCAGGCCGCTGTCGTGCAGGTCGGCCAGGGCCGCGGGCTCGTCCGTGAAGACGTGGCACACGATCTCACGCGCGGGGTCGATCACGTGCTCGCGGCAGGCGAGCGCCAGAATCTCCGCGTGCGCCTTGGCCCACCGCGCCACCACGGGCATCAGCCGCAGCTCCGTCTCGCGCGCCAGCAGGT
>CAZLDF010000214.1:0-3046 GCA_964558095.1 uncultured Isosphaeraceae bacterium
AAACATCGCCGATTCGCGCATGCGCGTCGGCTGCTGATCCAGCCACGACCCGCGGAAAGTTCCGGCTTCTTCCGCCAATTCGTCCTGAGTCGGATTGATAAACGATTCGACCCACGAGAGGTTCTCACGCGGGACGAAGCCGTGCTCCAGCCCAAAGTGCGTGAAGAGATTAAACGCCCACGTGACGGACGTCAGCAGAAGTCCGAGCGGCAGCAGCACATACGGCGGCCACTTGCGCACGAGCCAGAGCGCGAAGCCGCACATCGCATAGGAATAGAGGATGTCGCCCGTCCACAGCAGGTGCGCGTGCAGCAGGCCGAACAGCAGCAGCCACGCCATGCGGCGATAGTGAACGCCGGCCGATCGCCCAGTCTTGCGTTCGGCGCGCTCGGTCATAAGCACGACGCCAGCGCCGAAGAGCATCGAGAAGATGCTCATCATCTTCGTGTCGAAGATCAGGTGACAGACAAACCAGATGTTGTAGTTGAGCGAGTCGTCGGGGATATGCACGTGCGGATTGGAGTAAGCGGCGAAGGGGTTGGCGAAGCCGGTGATGTTCATCGCGAGGATGCCCAGCACCGCCACGCCGCGGAGCACATCGATGGAGTCGATGCGCTCCTGCTGCGCAACCGGCGCCGCGGCGGCCGAAGCAGGTGTTGAATGGTCGAACATCGTCATGTTCATGGCCTCCGCGTCGGCTCTCAACGTGGAAAGCGTAGCAAGAACGAGCCGCGACGGTAATGCCTATGGAAGCCACTGGACTCGTCCGATGCCCTGCGAGCATTTCGATCCCGTCTCTTTGCATGATCGCGCAGCCTGACTTCGCCTCGGCCCGAAGGGCCAGCGCTCGTTGCCAGTGGCGCAGCGAGCGCGAGCGAGCAAGCCACTGGAGGAAGCTCTTGCAGCGCCGAAACGGCTGCGCCACCCTCAGTAGCTGACCTTGGAGAGCCACGTGAGAATCGTCTGCGTCTCCGACAAGTTCTCGACAAGCAGGTCCGGTTCGTGCGGCGCCAGATCGGCGACGGCGTGAATGCCCGTTGCGACGGCGATCACCCGGCAGCCGTGCGCCCGCGCGCACGCGATGTCGTGCGGCGTGTCGCCGATGATCGTCACGCACCGCGGATCGACTTCGCGCCGATGCAGGTGCTTGTAGTGACCAAAGGCGACGGGCGGCAGGTCATTGCGGGTGGGACCGTCGATGCCGTAGGCGCCGAAGGCAAACGTCGAGGGCTCGATCCCCGCCGCGGCGATCTTCATGTGACCTGTCTCGGGATAGTTGCCGGTGAGCAGCGCCAGCGTTCCCGTCGCATCCGCGACGAGCCGATCGATCAACTCGCGAATCCCCGGCAGGATCCGGACGGGGCGTTCGGCGTCGATGTTGCGGCGCAGCACGTCGGCGTATTTCGCGCGGAACGTCTCGTGGACGCCATTGTGATCGTGCCTGATGCCGTGGATGCGGCAGGCGTCGGCGAAGATCAGCGGGTCCAGCCGCCCCGCGACCTCGACGTTGTCGAGCGTGAAGTGCGGCCCGAACAACTCGCGGCCGGCCTCCGCCATCGAGCGCAAGCCGACGTGGTGCGAGGTGACGAGCGTGCCGTCGATGTCGAACAGGATGAGCATGGAGACAGTGTAGCGCGCCGCCCTCGCGCATTGCGGGCTGCATTTGCAGGACCGCGGGCCGTTACAAAGCCGTTTCACAATGCGCCAGAGAACGCGGCTAGGCTTTCCGTATCTCGAGAAGGAGCTTCCCATGAAACACCATCGCAGAATCCCCGTTTCCGTCTCGTGCCTCGCGGCGCTGTTCGTTGCTGCGTGCGCTGGCGCGCTGGCCGCCAATCAGCAGGTTTCACGAGCGGACGCCGCGGCGATCGTGCGATCATTCAAGCCGCTGGTTTCACTGTTGGGCCACGACAGCGCGATCAAGGACCGGCGGCTCGTCCGCATCACGGACAAGCAGTCGTGGGAGAAGCTTTGGACGGAGCACCGCGGCGACGACATCGAGAAGGCCGCCGGCGGCAGTTGGCCGCTCTTTCCCCTTATCGATTGGGACAACTGCTTCGTCATCGCGCAATTCGCCGGCAAGACGTGGAACTGCAACGGCGAGTTCGTCGAGGCCATCGACGAGCACGAAGACCACATCACGCTGTTCTTCGACAGCGCGACTTTTCAGACTGCGGGCCCCGACGGCGGGGGCATTCGCGTCACGCCCTTCGGCATCTGGGTGCTGCCTCGCATCCAAGGCAAGCCGTGGGTGATCCAGGAGAACGTCCAGGGACTGATCGGCGAGCCGCCGATCTGGAAGGAACAGGCGCGGTTCGACGCGTTGCAGTGACGAGTGCGGCGGGGATGTGATCGATGCACTCGATTCGACGCGAAATCGGTCTGAACGAGAGACAGCTTTTCCACCGCCCGGATGACGGGCGCATGTCGCGAAAGGGCGGTCTTATACTCCGCCCCGCCGGCGAGAGAAGGTTCACCGGCAGAACAACACATCAGGCGACAGGAGAAGCACATGAAGTCAAGGTATGGGATGCACGTGATGCTCATCGCGGCGGCGATCGGCATCTCCCCCGCGACCCAGGGGCAATCCACGGACGAGACGATTCCCCCGCCGGAGGAAATGTACCGCGAACTTAAGTTGCTGCGCGAGGAGGTTTCGGAGCTGCGCGCTGAAAGGGGCGAACAGTTTCTCACCGAGCAGCGCGCGGACCAGATTCGTCAGCTCGTCTATGACGTGCTCGCGGACACCGACGTGCGTTCCTCGCTGCTGCAGGACGCGCTGACGGCCGGCTATGACGGCGGAGCGTTCTTCGTGTGTTCGGCCGACAGAGCCTTCCTCCTGAAAGTCACCGGGCAGATCCAGGCGCGCTACATTGCCAACGTGCGCGACGTGCCGACCGGCAGCGCGCTTGACGGCACAGAAAGCGGCTTCCAGATGCGCCGCGTCAAGCTCAATTTCTCCGGCCACATCGGCTCGCCCAAATGGGAGTATGCGGTCCAACTCGCCGCCAACCGCGACAGCACCATCGTCGAACTCGAGGACGCG
>CAZLDF010000215.1:0-3188 GCA_964558095.1 uncultured Isosphaeraceae bacterium
TGATCGACGAGCTTGGCAAGGAAGTCATCACCGCGTGGCAGACCGCGCTTGCAGCCGCGGATTCGCCGCGGGATCGTCTCGACGTGCTTCTGGCCAGCAACCCCGCCACGCACGAGCGCGGCAAGGATGTGTATCGCCTGCTCTTTCACGCCATGACCGGCGCCGACGAAGACCCGCGCATCCGCAAAGCCATTCGCGATCACCTCAAGCGCCTGCACGCGTTCATCGCTGCGGAAATCCGCTCGCTTCAGAAGCTGCGCGTGGTCCGCCGCGACGCCGACGCCGCGTTGCTGGCGTGGCTGCTGGTCGATCTTGCGATCGGGTTCGGCATCGTGTCGCCGGTGGCGCAGCGCGGCGACGCGCGCATGAAATCCGCAGCGCAAGCGCTGGTGCGCGAACTGTTGCGCGTGGTGTGAGCGGAATCGTATAGTGGCAGTTTCAGTTCATTCACGTTGTTCGGGTGCCGTGGTCTGACGAGTCCCGCCGCGGCGGGGCCACGCGGCGCGGTGCGTCGCGCACGTTCGCGCTTGCACACGCCTCGTGGCCTTCGCTCGTCGCCGCGGCGACTCGCTCAAACCATGGCGCTCGGTCCATGTGACCCGAAACGGCGCCACATACGCGCGCAGAGTTATGCGCTCAAATGTGACCTCGCCTTCTCAAAGGCTCCGAGCCGCGAAGCGCGCTCAAGGCACAATGAGACTTGCTCGCTCGCCCGGAGGGCGCACGAACGTTGCCAGTGGCGCGGCGAGGCCTTGCGAGCAAGCCACTGGATGCCGATGCCACTAGCCCCTCCTTCCATTCTCTTGTTTTCTCTGATTTCTTCGCCCGGAGGGCGGACGTGCTCGTCGTCCGCCCTCCGGGCGGCAAGCGGAAGTAGAAGATGAAGAAGATGGATACTACGGGTTTCCTCTCCAGGGGCTTGCGAAGCGCTGCGCCTCTGGCAACGTTCGTGCGCCCTGCGGGCGAAGAGTGGGGCAGAGTCGTGCGTCAAGTACGGAGGTTTGCAGAATCACGCCGGGCCAATCAGCACGGCTGCAATTGCCGTCGCGGCGGTGCGCTCCGCCGGCCGGGATAGAACATCAGCAGAAGAAGCAGGCAGGCGATGCTCGCCCACATCGGCACGCTGAAGAGCTTTGTGTAGTCCATCTCCCCGCTCGATTTCGCCCAGCCGCCGACGTAGCCGGCGATGATGCTGCCGATGATGATCCCCACGCCGAAGACGACCAGGCCGAAGAGGGATTGTGCGCTGGCGCGCACGTCCGCCGTCGTCTCTTCATCGACGATCATGAAGGCGACGAAGATGAAGCAGCCGAAGCACAGGCCGTGGAGCGCGACGCCCGCGATCAGGATCGCCACAGGAGAGATCCCTGTCGAACTCGATATTGAATCGACATAGGCGAAGAGCGCCATGCGCAGCGCGTAGGCGATGATGCCGATGGTCAGCAGACTCTTGCGCGACATCTTCTTCGCGACCAGCGGAATCATCGCCAGCACGAGGATTTCCGACATCTGGCCGATGGTCATCAGCCCCCCCCCGCCGACGCCGAACACCGAGTTGATCGCTTCCGCGACGCCGCTGATCTTGGCCTGATAGTCGTTGAGAAACGCGCTGGTGTGCACGAAGTAGAACTGGTGAATGCAGCTGATGGGCACCGCGATGAGGAAGAGCGTCGCCAGCGGTTGGCGGCGGGCCTCGCGCATGGCCTCGACGAATGCGATCTTCTCGCGCCCGGGGGACGGCGGAGTCCGCGGAAGCGTCAGGCAGTACAGCCCCATCGCGATGCCGAGGATCGCGCTGAGGCGAAACGCATCCATGATTCCCTCCGCCTGCGCGGCGCGCCTCATCACTTCGTCCGCGCCGTCGGGCGTGCGGACGTGCAGCAGCCACTGCCCGATGCCGATGCCGACACAGATCCAGCCGATGGTGCCCCACAGGCGCACCTTGCCGAAGTCGCGGTCTCGGTCGGCCATGTGATGAAACGCCAAGGAATTGGTCAGCGCGAGCGTCGGCGAATAGATCAGCGAATAGACGAGCGAAAACGCGAAGAACATCCAGTAATCTTCGATCCACGAAAGTTGCCACACCAGCACGCCGCCGAGGATGTGACTGATGGCGAGGTATTTCTCGGTGTTGAACCATCGGTCGGCGATCTGGCCGGCGATGAAGGGCGCGAAGACCGCGCCGACGCCGCCGATCATGAAGAGGTAGCCGATTTCGGAATCTTCGAACCGCCGATACCGGCTCAGGAACAGGTACATCAGCGGCAGCCACGCGCCCCAGATCGCGTACTGCAGGAACATCATCAGCGAAAGGCGAACGCCGAGGTTCAGGCCAAGCGGAAGTGCAGCGGGTGGAGCGGCTGAGGCGGGGAATGGTGTCGGGGGGGGCCAGTTTGAGGGAGAGGATGGGTGGCCGCTCATGCGAGATACCTCCGGCGAATCGGCGGCGATGATAGCGGAGGAGGTTATCATTGTGCGAGATGCGATCACGCACACGCTATCGGATGGCTTGCGGCACGGCAGGCAGAACTGTGGGCTGCCGATACGCCGGCCAGCAGAAACGGCCACGCGAGCGAACCCGTCCTCGACTTGAAAATCGATGCCTTTGCTTTGCGGGTGCGTGTGCGTTGGCGGCGACCGTATCATCGGTTCATCGAGCCTCTGCTACACCAGCCCGCGTGTTTCGCGATTCCGTTCCGTTCGCACCTGGCAGCGCTGACTGTCAGCCGCAATGGGTCTCGACCGGTGGTGGCGGAGCTGCGCTGGACGGGACGGTGCGTGCGATGATCGTGTTTGCTGGCGGGCCGGACGGAGTGAATTCGCTTTACGTCGGTGGGGCATTCACTCACGCGGACGGCCTGCAGGTCAACCACATTGCAAGCTGGGATGGGGCGAACTGGTCAGCGCTGGGCAGCGGCCTCAACGGATCGGTTTCCGCGCTCACGGTATTCGACGACGGGACCACATCTGGACCGGCTCTCTACGCCGGGGGTTCGTTCACCGAAGCAGGTGGCAAGCCGGCTTCTCGCGTTGCGCGATGGACTGGAGATTCGTGGTCCGCGCTGGGAACGGGAATCAACGATCAGGTCTCCGCGCTCGTTGTATTCGATGACGGCTCAGGTACCGGTCCCGCACTTTACGCGGGAGGCGATTTCACGACTGCCGGGGGAGTGAGTGCTTTGGACGTC
>CAZLDF010000216.1:0-3172 GCA_964558095.1 uncultured Isosphaeraceae bacterium
TCAGGACGATCTTCACTGGACTCACCAGTACGTCTTATACCGCCACTTGTTTAGATCGCGGGGCATAGAACGAGGCATCTTTGAAGAACATCGTGCCATCGACTCGCCTTACACCCTCGATCCGGGCATACAGGGTTTCGCGTGCTGCACCCGCGCGGGCTGGCCGATGCTCGCGTTGAAGGGTTGGCAGGGACGGCTGTCGAACTCACGAAGCACCGTTTGGACAGCGATCGATGGGTTTGAGGTTTACACCCGGAACATTCCCGTGAGCAATTCACTCCCGCTGCTGCTGCCGATTCGCCCCCTCTGGCCCGGCTTCGCGATCAACACGATCTTCTACGCCGCGATCGTGTGGTTGCTCTTCGCAATTCCGTTCGCGATTCGCAGGCGGCGGATCAAGCGCGGGCTGTGCCCGCAGTGCGCCTACGACCTGCGCGGGGCGGATCATTCGGTTTGTCCGGAGTGCGGAACTGCGGTGAGAACGCAAGATGCGTGACGACGTGTTTGCAGATCGCTCCCAGTTGCACGCATCGCCCTCACCCCTAACCCCTCTCCCAAGGGGAGAGGGGAAGCCGGACCGACGCTAGGCCTCAGTGAAGTCCTCCCACGCGAGCCCGAGTTGTCGGATGGCCGCGCGCACGGTTCCGAGTTTCAAGTCCTTGCCGCCCCAATCGGGCACGACGGTCCAGCGACTGGCGCGGGATTGAACCACTTGCGATGAGCGCCGCCGCCGGTTCGAGAAATTTCGCGACAGCCCAGGGCGGAGAGCTTCTTCGCGACTTGGCGGTATTTCACGCGACTTCCACCAGCGATTCAGTCCAGATGATCTCGCCGCTGGCGGGGACTTCGGTGCTCTGCGGCAGCGGGCGACGCTGCTCGGCATACAGCTCGAGCACCGCAGCCAGCGCATCGGAGACGTTCGCGTGCGCCTCATCGAGCGTATCGCCTTCGGTGACGAGTTCCGGCAGGACTGGAGACGTCACGGTGAAGCCGCCTTCAGGTTGCGGCGAGAAGATAAGAGGAATCTTGAGAATCATGACGAGATTGTATGTCACGCCGCGTCCGCCTGGGAGGAGCCGGTCTTCCCGTCCTGTTTCACGTTGCTCGCGGACTCTTGCGCCGGCGAGTCTTGCGAACGAATACACTTTCGCCATGACCTCGTCATCCGAAGCTCGCACGCCGCTGGTGTTGCCGCGACCGCTGATCTTTTTTTCGTCGCTGTGGATGATCGGGTCGTGGGTTGTGGCGATCGGGTTTCGCCCGCCGATTCAGCCTTCTTCCGCCAGCTACACGCCGGGCGTGCGCCTGATGTTGCTGTGCCTGGCGGTGGGATTGATGATCGGCTGGCCGCTGTTTCGATTGAGCCAGCAGACTTCGCCCTACCCGATTCGTCAGACCTGGCTGGACATCATCGTGCTGCTGACGATGGTGCAGGTGGTGATCTGGCCTCTGCGTTTGGTGACGGACTGGAGCGTGCCGCGCATGGCGGCGATGGACGCGACGCTGGCGGGGTGGATGACGCTGGCGGGCGCGGTGATCGCGGCGGCGGTCGGCTCCGATCGCGGCGGCGTGCGCACGCTGGCGATGCTCGCGTGCGTGTGCATGTGCCTGCTCGGGCCCGCGGCGGCGTGGCTGGGCGTCGCGACCGGCGTCAACGCCTTGGAACTCATCGCCCTCGGCCCGTTCATGGCGATGCGCACGCTGGGCGAAGGCGGCGGGGCCCCCCCCTCGCCGGACCAGTGGCGCTGGATCACCCTGCTGTTTGTTGCCGGGGCCGCGATGTGGCTGGCGCTGTTCGCGTGGACGCTCTGGCTGCGAAGCTCGCGCAGGCTCTCTCTCTGAATGAGGAAGAGGAATCCACCACAGAGACGCAGCGGAAGCACGAAGGAAAGCGAAGTTCCGGCTGTGTTCTCTGCGCCCTCTGAGTCTCTGTGTTCATTCCTCCGGTCCTGATTTGCGTCCGGCTCGCGTTCGCTCGGATACTGTTGCACCATGACCGCGGCACTGCTCTTCGCGCTCGGCGCGCTGGAATTCCTTGTGCGTCTGACGCTGATCGTCGTCGTGCTGCTGCGGCGCAACGCCCGGCCGGCGACGACGGTCGCGTGGGTGCTGCTGCTGGTCGCGCTGCCGCTGGTCGGCCTGGTGGCGTATCTGATGCTGGGCGAAGTTCGCCTCGGCCGGCGGCGCGCGAAGCGCCACCGCGACATCGAGCGGCGCATCGAGTCCTGCGACACGCTCGCCGCGTCTTCGACGCACATGCGCCGCGTCGTCGTGCCGTCGCGCTATGAATCCGTCGCCACGCTGGCGGAAACCGTCGGCGACGATCTCGTCCGCGGCGGGAACACGATGAAGCTCATCGGCGACACGGACCTGTTCATCCAGTCGCTCGTCGAGGACATCGACGCGGCGGAACATCACTGCCACCTGCTCTTCTATATCTTCGGCGTCGATCACAGCAGCCAGCGCGTGATCGAGGCGCTCTGCCGTGCGACGCAGCGCGGCGTGTCGTGCCGGCTGCTCGTCGATGCCGTCGGGTCGAAGCTGTTCGTGCGGTCGCTGCTGCGCGTTGCCGCCGAGAAGGCCGGCGTGCGCGTGGTGCAGGCCCTGCCGGTCAACGCGCTTCGCATGTTCTTCGCGCGCGTCGATATCCGCAATCATCGCAAAATCGTCGTGATCGACGGGAAGATCAGCTACACCGGCAGCCACAACGTCAGCGACGCCGAGTTCGCGGTGAAGGCGAAGTACGCGCCGTGGGTCGATGCCATCGTGCGCATCGAAGGCCCCATCACGCGCGACTTGCAGATCCTGTTCATCGAGGACTGGTATCTCGACACGAACGAATCGCTTGACGAGCTGCTGGAGATCGAGCCGCCGTTCAACGAGGGCGGCATTCTGGCGCAGGTGATGGCAAGCGGACCGAACGCGTACAACGAAGCGATCCGGCAGCTTCTGCAGACGGCCCTGCACTCGGCGCGCGAGGAGATCATTCTGACCACGCCCTATTTCGTGCCCGACGAAGCGACGGTGACATCGCTGAGCACGTCGGCGCATCGGCGGGTGGACACGACGCTGGTGGTGCCGGCGCGCAACGACTCGCCGCTGATCGCCGCCGCCAGCCGCTGCAACTATGAAACGCTGCTGGGCGCGGGCGTGAAGATCTTCGAATACACCA
>CAZLDF010000217.1:0-4148 GCA_964558095.1 uncultured Isosphaeraceae bacterium
AAGCCCGCGGCGCATCCGGGACTCGTCACGATCCTCGGCTACGATGAGCCGCCGGGGCCCGACAACTTCGGCCAAGTCGTCCCCCCACCGCCAGGCGAAACTGACACGCCGCGGGATTATCAGGTTGTGCATCTGGGGCGATTCGAAGCCACTCGAAGCGTGCGCCGGCCGTTCGCGTACATCATCGAGGCGGGCAACGACGCGATCATCGCAAACCTGCTACTTCACGGAATCCAGGCCGAGCCCATCAGTGGCAAGGCGATGGTCGAGTCATACACCGTCACGGACGTCAAGCGATCCGAGCGCAAGTTCGAAGGGCACTTCAACGTGCAGCTGGAAGCGGACGCCTCAACACAAACTCGCGCATTCGCGGGTGCGCATCTGGTGCGCACCGCGCAGCCGTTGGGAAACCTGATCGTCTATTTGCTCGAGCCGGAATCCGAGGATGGGCTGGCTGCGTGGAACTTCTATGATGATGCTTTGAACATGAGCATGACGCTGCCTGTGCATCGCGTGCGCGCCGCGGCTGATCTCAAGCCCGGTTCATGACGCGATTGCCGATTCGGTATCGCATTCTCGGCCGTTGAGGCCGAGAACGCGATCACAGGCGAGACGCCTGTGCCACTGTCGGATGTTCAGTGGTGCAAGTCTTTGACGAGTCCCTGGTATCGTCGATCGACGGGCATGAGCAGGAGCGCGATCGCTTCGAACAGCCGCTGGGCCAGTCGAGAGAAGTTCGCGTAATGCTCTTCGATCTGCGCATCAAGCTGCTCGATCGTCAATCCAGCAGCGCGAAGCTCGTCGGGCTTGTCCGTAGCGAACGCTTCAATGGCGACAACATCGACTTCCGGGTGATACTGCAGGCCGTAGGTTCGCAGTCCGCTCGTCCATGCCTGCACCTTGCAACGCGGCGAGGATGCAAGCAGCTTCGCGCCCGGCGGCAGCTTCGTGACTTCATATGAATGCCACTGAAAGAGCTTCTGCTTCCAGGGCTGGCCGGCGAACAGCGGCTCTTCGCGCCCCGCGGGATTAAGTTCGGCGTCGATGAATCCGACTTCCGGGCCGCCTTCGAGCGCCGCGACTTCACCGCCGAGCGCATGCGCGAGAATCTGGCAACCGAGGCAGACGCCGAGGACGGGCATTTCACGCGTGTGCGCCTCGCGGGCCAGAGCGCTGATGGGTTCAAGCCAATCTGGTTCATCGGCGACGTTCTGCGGCCCTCCCATCATGACGATCGCATCAACGTCGTCGAGATCGCCCGGCAGCGCGTCGCCATGATGCACTCGAACGATGCGAAGCCGGTGGCCGTAGTCGCGCAGGGCCGCGCCGAGGCGCCGGCACCCGGCGAGGTCGGAGAATTCAAGGACGAGCGTGGACATGGGATCGCAGTGTAGCGGAGGTGCGCTGCGGGTGCCACACTTTGTCCCGAAGGGCGAAGCGTGCGCCGCCTCGGCGAGTGCACATGACGATCCGCACACTTTGTCCGCGAAGCCCGGACCAAAGTGTGCCACCCAACCGGCCTCCGCACACTTTGGTCCCGCAAAGCCGGGACACAAAGTGTGGCACCCTCAGAGTCACCGATCGACCCCAAACCCCGAATCCCGGAATCCGAAATCCAAACCCCGACTCCCTATCCATCATGGCGAATCAGGATCGTCGCATCGTGGCCGTCGAGGTACTCCTGGGTGAAGCTAACGCGCGATGACAGTTGCATCGACCAGTCCAGCCACGCCAGCGTGTCGAAGCGTCGCGCCGGCGAGACATCGCGGTTCGCCCAGCGCGGGTGCGGCCGATCGGAGAGGAAGTTGAACACGACTCCCTGACTGGCGGCGTCGAAGGCGCTGCGCACGATTCGCCTCGCCGCGGGCTCCTCGATCGTGTTCAGCGAGCCGGAAAGGCAGACGTAATCGGCGGCGTGTTCGGCAAGCACCTGCGGATGGGAAATCATGTCCGCGACGGCGAAGGTGCTTCGCGGCAGGCTGCGCGCACTCGCCGCTTCGATCAGCTCCTCCAGCGCGTCGATGCCGTGATATCGCGTGAACTGCACACCGCGCTCCAGCAGATGCGCCGCCAGTTCGCCATGCCCGCACCCGGCGTCGAGGATGCTGCAACCCTCGAAGTCCGCCATGTCGTGCATGACGTCGAATCGGAGCTTCTGCGCTTCCTCGGTGGCCCAGAGCGTCGCCTTGAAACCCGGGCCGTGCTCGCGCAGCGCCTGGCGATAGGGATCGAGATACGTCTTTTCGCGATGAGTCATGCGAGCCGTAGTGTAGAGCCGGTCGTGCAACAGTGGCCTAAATGGCCCGGCGTGATTCTGCAATCGTCCGAACTTGATGCAGGCTTCCGATCGATTCTTCGCCCGCAGGGCGCACGAACGTCGCCAGGGGCGCAGCGGTCGCCGCGGCGACCCCCTGGCGAGGAAACCGAACCATCCACATTCTTCTGCTTCCCGCCCGGAGGGCGGACGAACGTCACGTTCGCTCTTCGGGCGGAGAAACCAGGGAAAACAAGAGAATGGAGGGAGAACCTCCTGCATCCAGTGGCTTGCTCGCAAAGCCTCGCGGCGCCACTGGCAACGTTCGTGCGCCCTGCGGGCGAGGGAGCAACGCGCGGCGGGTGCTACGATATCACCGGCAAATTTCGAAAGGATCGCGCCTATGACGCAATATCAATCGCCGCCGCCGCCGCCTCCGGGTTACGGTCCGCCGCCCGGCTATGCCCCACCGCCCCCCCCGCCCCCCCCGCCACCGCCCCCGCCCGCGTACCTTCCGCCGCAGCACCATGTCGTGCACATCACGGCGAAGCGCGGCGGGTTCATGCGCATCGTCGGCATGGTGTTCGCGCTTGTCGCCTTCGCGATCGTGTTCATCGTCGGCATCATGTTCGGCGTGATCTCGATGAGCATGGGCCCGGAGATCGACAGCGCCATCTTCTCGCAGATCTATCGCGGCGGCTCCTCGCAGCGCATCGCCATTCTGCCGGTCGAAGGCGCGATCGATCAGTCCACCTCGCATTTCGTCCGCGCCGCGACAAAGTCGATCCTCGAAGACTCCAGCATCCAGGCCGTCGTGCTTCGCGTCGATTCGCCCGGCTGCGAAGTCGCCGCTTCGGACCAGATCTGGAACGAAGTCGAGCGTTTGAAACAGGCGGGACTTCCCGTGGTCGCCAGCTACGGTGGATATGCCGCTTCGGGCGGCTATTACGTCTCCTGTGGCGCCGATCACATCATGGCAGAGCCCACCTGCATCACCGGCAGCATCGGCGTGATCGCGCAGATCATGACGCTCGACGGCCTGATGGACAAGGTGGGCATCGAGCCGGTGACGCTCGTCGCCAGCGGCTCGCCCGAGAAGAGCGTCGCCAACGACATGTTCCGAGCGTGGGACGAGCGCGACAAGCAGCGCATCATCGCCATGCTCGACGCGGCCTATGAGCGGTTCAGCACCCGCGTCGGCGCCGGGCGAGCCGCGACGATCGCCGACGCCGACGCGCTGAAGGAGATCGCCAACGGCTCGATCTACACCGCCGATCAGGCGATGGAGAACGGGCTTGTCGATTCGATCGGCTATCTCGACGACGCGATCGCGCGCGCCGAGAGCGCTGCGGGCCTGGGCACGGGCTCTGGCACGGTGGTCGTGCTGCGCCAGCCGGCGGCGCTGTTCGGCAACGGGCTGCTGGGATCGGTCTCCGCGTCCGCCTCGCGCGACTCGACGCACTGGCTCGATGCGGAGCGCATGCGGAGCTTTGCGAACGAACTCGCCTCGCCGCGCATCATGTTCATGATGCACTGATGCGCGGGCCGCGGCGGAGGATCGGCGTGATTCGTATGTGTCGCGAAACGGCAGGCGGGGCGCTGTTACTCCTTGCGATGCTCTGCGCGCAGTTCGCGATCGGCGCTTCGGCCGTCGCGCAGGATCGTCTGTCTTCCGATGAACTGACCGACGAGCACGTGAGCAAGGCGATCGACGCCATCGTCGAAGAACTCTACGACCGCAAGAAGCCCAGGCACTTCTGGGACCCGGCGGAGTGGTCCGACGAATACGGCAGCAAATACCAGGGCGGCGGGTACACGGCCCTGGTCGCGCTGTCGCTGCTTTACGCCGGCCAGTCGTATCAGGACCCGCGACTGCGCGATGCGATCGACCACC
>CAZLDF010000218.1:0-4119 GCA_964558095.1 uncultured Isosphaeraceae bacterium
GTTTGACACCGATTACCTTCTGCTGAGGCAGGAGCATCGAAGCACCGCAGAGACAGCGCTCAGCACGGTCGCACGTTTCAAGCGCACGACGAATTGCGGGGGTTGAACCCGCGATCAGAGTCCAGCACGTTCACGGCGCCCAAGCGTGGCCCCGCCGCGGCGGGACTCGTCAGACCACGGCACCCGCTTCATCACCTGTTCCGCGATCTGCACCGCATTGAGCGCCGCGCCTTTTCGAAGCTGATCGCCGGCGACGAAAAGCTCCAGGCCGCGACCCGGAGGCTGGCTGACATCGCCGCGGATGCGCCCGACGAGGACTTCATCCTTCCCGCTTGCCAGTCGCGGCTCGGGAAACTGGTTCCGTTCGCGGTCATCGACAACGCGCACGCCTGGCGCCCGCGACAGAATCTCGCGCGCCTGATCTTCGCTCAACGGCCTTTCGAACGTCAGATTGATCGATTCGCAGTGCGCTCGCAGCACCGGCACGCGGATGCACGTGATGGCGATGCGCACGGATTCATCGCGCCACATCTTGTGCGCCTCGGCGATGACCTTGCGCTCCTCATCGTTGTAGCCGTCGGGTCCAATCGGGGTGTTGTGGCTGAACAGATTGAACAGATACGGCCGGCCGACAACGGCTTGCGTCAGCTCCCTTCCGGCGACGAAGTCTCGCGCCTGCTGCTGAAGCTCGTCCATCCACTCGATTCCGGCTCCCGAAGCCGCCTGATAGGTGCTGATGACCATGCGCTTGATGCGCGCAGCGCGGTGCAGAGGCGTGACGGCCAGGAGCGCGATGATCGCCGTGCAGTTGGGATTGGCGATGACGCCGGGCGCGGTGAAGCGATCGAGCTCGTCGCCGTTGACTTCGGGCGTGATCAGCGGGACATTCGCATCCATGCGGAACGCGCTGGAATTGTCGATGACAATCGCGCCGGCTTCGACCGCGCGCGGTGCGAACTGCCGGCTGATCGCGGCCCCGGCGGAGAAAAAGGCAAGATCGATGTCGTCGAATGACCTGTCATCAACCGACTCGACCGGAATCGACCGGTTGCGGAAGCTCATCGATCGGCCCGCGGATCGGTCGGACGCGAGCAGGCGCAGCTCATCGACCGGAAACTCGCGCTCGTCGAGAATGCCCAGCAGTTCGCGGCCGACGATGCCCGTGCAGCCGAGGATGGCGATGTTCATTGCGTGTGCGACCCGAAACCTGCCACCTGGCTGAAAGTACTTGTGCGAGCAATACGCTTGCACGCCCTTATCGTCTCTTCGGCCATCGAGGCCGACGAGACGATCACTCGCCGCGGCGAGTGCCACTGATTGCCCAGACGCCTGTGCCACTGTTCTCCGATTATACTTCGGCACATGACGGCGACTTTCACCACGGTCGATGGCGCTCGCGTCGGCGTGCTGCTGGGCAGCGCGACGGACTGGCAAACGATGACCAGATGCAGCCAGACGCTGAGCCAGCTCGGCGTGGCGCACGAGTGCAACGTCATTTCCGCGCACCGCAATCACGATCGCCTGGCGGCGTACATCAAGTCGGCAGAGCACCGCGGGTTGTCGGTTTTCATCTGTGCCGCGGGAGGCGCGGCGCACCTCGCCGGCGTCGTCGCCTCGATGACGGCGAAACCCGTCCTCGGCTGCCCGATGAAAGCCTGGGCGCTCGAAGGCCTCGATTCGCTGCTCTCAACGGCGCAGATGCCCAAAGGAGTGCCGGTGGCGACGTTCGCCATCGGCGCGCCCGGGGCCGTCAACGCCGCCCTCTTCGCAGCAAGCATGCTCGCGCTGAGCGACGACGACGTTCGCTCGCGGCTTCTGGAGTTTCGACGCAAGCAGTCGGAAGAAGTGAGCTCGCTGGGAGAGTCTTGAGGTCTCGGAGTCTTGCATCCGATCACCAAATCACCAGCCCGGACCTTCGCGGACTCAGGTCCGGCTTCCGATGACACGTCCCTTCGTCGCTTCGTCCCTCCGTCGCTTCGTCGCTTTACTCCGCAGCGCTCATGCGCCGGCCGATCTGGATCGACCGCACGCCTTCGCTGACGACGGCGGGCGAACCGTCCGCGGGCTCGAAGCGGCAGACAAGATCGGCGCGCATCTTCGGCACGCGCTCGGCGCCGCTGCCGACGAGACTGAGCGTGAACTGGTAGCACGGCCCATAGATCGCCGCGGTCTCGGCTTTCGTCACGTCCTCGCCGGTGAACCGCCACACGTGCGCCGGAGTCGCGCCGGGTTGATCGGCGAGGCCCGCGGAATAGAGCTCGAAGACGAAAACGCCGTCCTGGCGAAGCGAGAGGTTGTAGCCGGGCTTGTGGAAGAGGCTGACGGAAGCGCGGATGAGATCGGGGAAGCCGTTGGCGTTGCTGTCTTCGGGCTTCACGCCCACGCTGAACGCCATGCGATTGGCGCTGACGCCATCGGGAACGGGCGCCACGCGTCGAGGGGCCGGCGGCATGGGACGACCGTCGCTGGTCGTCACCCGCCCGGTTTCACAGCCCGCAAGCGCGAACGCACAGAGAACTGCACATGCGAAACCCAGGGATAGCAATCCCTGGGCTTTCGTGTCATTGTCAATCCTCATCGTCATCTTCCTGCACCGCGGAATTCGAATCAGCTTCCTCATCGGCGTCCTCCTCCTTGCGCACCGGGCCGTTGTTCAGCGCTTTGTCGGCCGGTGCGTCGTCTTCGTCCTCCTCCAGAACATCGATCGGCCGACCGCTGGCGTCGTACAACCCGCCCTTGCCGCTGCGGATGTTCTCGCGAATCTTCTCCTTCAATTCGTCGGGAATCGACAACCGATCGATCGACAGACCGGTCAGCTCATCGACGGCGTCGAACGCGGCGGGGCTTTCGACCACATAGGGCGTGAGGACGATGAGCAACTCGGTCCGCCGGGTGTCGGTCGTCTCAGCGCGAAAGAGCGCGCCGATGAACGGGATGTCCCCCAGCAGAGGCACCTTGCCCTCGCGCTTCTCGAATCGGTCGGAGATCAAACCGCCAAGCACGATCGTCTGGCCGTCCTGAACCGTGACGGTGGTGTTGGCGCGGCGGCGATCGATGATCGGCGACTCGAAGTCCTCGGAAACCTGAATCGTGCGCTCGGTCAGGCTCGAAATCTCCGGCGTGATCTGCATGCGCACGAAGCCGTCAGGATTGATCGACGGCGTGACTTCAAGGATCACGCCGATGTCGTCCGGCGCGAGCTGCGTTTGACTCTGCCCGGCGGGGGTGAGCGACGTCGAAGTGGGAAGCTGGATCGTTTCGCCGACCTGCAGCATCGCCGGCGCGTTGTTCGCCGCCATGATCGACGGATTGCTCAACACCTGCAGGCGGCCCTGTTCTTCGAGCGCTCGAATGAGCAGGTCGAAGTCGCCGGACGTGACGGCGAGGTTGGGCACGCCTACACCCGTCACGAACGCGCTCGCCAGGCGATAGCCCGCGCGGAAATTATCGCCCGCGACCGCCAGGTTCACGCCCCACTGATCGCGCGTGTCCAGCGTCACTTCCGCGAGCATTACCTGGATCAGCACCTGCGGCGGATCGACATCGAGCTGCTCGATCATCGCCTTGACCGTCTCCATGTATCGAGGCGAAGCGCTGACGAGCACGGTGTTCGAGAGCGAATCGCCCTGGATCGTCACTTCGCGCTCCAGGAGACGTGCCGCCGATCCAAGCTGATCCTCGCTCAGTGTTTCGATGAGTTTGGTTTGCTCCTTCTCGACGAACTCAGCGATGACGCGCGCCACGTCCTCCGCCACGGCGTTGCGCAGCGGATAGACGAACACCTCGCGCTCGTTGGCTTTCAGCGCATCAAGTTCGTTGACCACCTGCTCGACGAGATCGAGATAGCGCGGCGTGCCGGAGACGAGCAGACTGTTCGTGCGGCTATCGACGGTGATCGAGAGCTGCTGGCGCTCGTCGGGCACGGTGGTCAGCTCGATGCCGGCGAAGCCGTTGTAGGTCGGTCCGGCTGGGGGCAGGACCGCAGCGCCGCCGCCTTCGCCGATGGAAGGAGCGCCATCCGTGAACTCGCGCGGCTTGAGCACGTTGAACGTGTTGCCCTGGCGCAGGTTGAACAGATCGGCGAGAATCTCCGCCATCGCCGTCGCATCCGCGTTGGTC
>CAZLDF010000219.1:0-3668 GCA_964558095.1 uncultured Isosphaeraceae bacterium
TTCACAGCAATAGATTGGGCGAGGGGCCGTTGGGATTTCGCGCGGGGAATGGGCCCGGCCGGTCGAGCGCCCGGCCGCGATCGCCGATTCTCTGCGGTTTGACCGCCTGCCGTGCAAGCAACGCCGTAAAGAGGCGTTTGACGAGACTGAAACCGGCGGACGGCGGCGACTCGAAAAGGTCCGAAGCGGACGAAGACGAGAAGCCGCGAGTCCGGTAACACACAACCAGCGTTTGGTGGGAGAACAATCGTGAACACGTGCAATCGACGAATGGTGATTTCGGGCGTCGTGGGCCTGACGGCCATTCTCGCGCTGGTCGGCTGCGACCAGGGCGGGACAGCCGAGACGACTGCGGTGGCGGCGAAGAACACGGCCGAAGCGCCGGTCCAGCCCGCATCAACGGCCGCTGGCGACACGGTGGCGGCCGCAGCGACACTGAAAGCGCCCGATGACAGGCAGACCGCGGCCTCCGCCGCCGAGACCCTCACGAATTCGGAATCGCGCACCGCGGCGGCCAAGGGCCTGGCTGCCTCGACGCTCGCCGTCGAGCCCAAGGTGCTCGACCTCGGGACAATCGCCACCGGCGACACCGGCATCGGCATCGTCAAGATCACCAACACCAGCAACCAGCCGATCATCGTCGAGAACTTCAAGGCGTCCTGCGGATGCACGAGCGGCAATCTTTCGCCGAACACCCGGCTGGCCGCGGGCGAGAGCAAGGAAGTCGAGATTCGCCTGAAAGCGCCGAACAACAGCGCGCCGGTGACGAAGACCGGCACGTTCAAGGTGACGGGCCAGGAGGCGGTGTCCATGACCGTCAAGGCCGAGGCGAAGGCGTTCGTCGAAGCCTCGCCGTTGGTCATCGACGCGCGAACGGGCGACAAGGGCGTCATCACGCTTAGGGCGACTGACGGCACGCCGTTCCGAGTCACCAGCATGCGGCCGGACGTTCTGACGGACTTTCCGACTGAGAAGGCGGAGGAGTTCCAGATCGAACTGCCCTTCGATGTCTGGCGTGACGCGGGCGCGCCGCCCAAGCTGGCGTTCTTCATCGATCATCCCAAGTCCCCGGCCATTCACCTGACGGTGCGCGGCACGGCGGAAGACATCCAGGTCCAGCGAGAGAAACTGGCGGGCGGCAAGAACATCGCCACTCCCACCGGCGATCCGACGGACCCGCCGACGCTCAAGTCCTCTCCCAGCCGCAATGAACCCATCAGCGCCGCCAGCGATTTCGCCCGCCTGATCAAGACCGGCCGGGGCGGCGACATCCTCGAACAAGTCGCGATGGGCAGCCTGCCCGTGGAATCCGTCGATCGCAACGGCACGAGCCTGCTGTCGATTGCGGCGCGTGAGGGCGCGCTCGACCTCGTCGAGGGCCTGATCGACGCCGGCGCCGATCTTGAAGCCGCCGACCGCACGGGCCTCACCCCGTTGATGAACGCGGTGAAAGAGCAGCGCATGGACATTGTCCGCACGCTGCTCGACGCCGGGGCTGATGTGAACACGCGCGACCGCATGAACGGCACGTCGATGTCGTGGGCGTGCGGCTTCGCGACCGCGGCGATGGTGCAGGAGCTGATCGATGCCGGCGCGGAAGTGGACATCCCGCAGGACCTCACCGGCTTCACGCCGCTGACGTGGGCGGCGGGCTTCGGCGATCCGAACGTCGTGCCGCTGCTGATCAAGCACGGCGCCAACATCAACGCCGAGGACCTGCTCGAAGGCGCCGCGCCGATCACCCACGCGGCGCGCACAGGCAAGGCCGAGTCTATCCAGTTCCTCGTCGATGCCGGCGCGGACGTGAACTTCCGCGACCGCAACGGCAAGACGCCGCTGCTGGCCGCGGCGAGCGGCGCGGGCGGCACGCTCGACAAGATTCAGCTTCTCATTCAGCTTGGCGCCGACGTCAAGGCGGAGGACAACCGAGGCGAGAACGCGCTGGACTTCGCGCGCAAGCGCACCGACCTGCTCGCCGCGGGCGTCACCAAGTTCTTCGAGGAACAGCTTGGCGAAGCAGCCGACGAAGCACACGCCTCCACCGGCGGCGACGCGCCGGCGAGCAACGGCGGCAGCAACAACAACAACGACGCCGGCGGCGAGGGCTGATCTCGCCCCCACCCCTTCAACGTGCTCCCATACGAACGCATGCCCGATCGGGCCTTCCCGATCGGGCGTGTTGTTGAACTCGGGGTCCGGGGTCCGGGGTTCGGGGTTCGGGTTCACCGCGTCGGACGCCGCGAACCACGACTCCCAGACTTCGGAATCCGGACTCCTGAATCCCGATTCGCGAATCTTCGTGCTCGACCCGGCCGTATTCTGTGATAGACTTCATCAGCGGATGAGCGTGACGGGCCCGGCTGGACCCGCCGCCGAGTGGTTGTGCTTTGCGAAGCGCTGCTCGCCGGCAGATTGACGAGGATCACGCTCATGCCACTGGCGAAACCAATTCGGAATCACAGGCTCGCGCAGCGAAATCCGCTTCCTCACGGTCGCGGCTTGTTCGGTTCCGTGTCATTCGCTCGCGGCTTTTCGATCGTCGAGCTGCTGGTGGTCATCAGCATCATCGTCGTGCTCGCGGGCATTTTGCTGGTGGCCTTGGGCAAAGCGCAGGAGGCCGGCAAACGGACGGACACGCTTTCGACCATGACGGCGTTCCGCGCCGCGTGCGAGGACTTCCAGCTTCGCTTCGGGCAGTATCCAGGCGTCATTCCCGAAAGCATTCTCGCTGCGACGATTCCCTGCCCCATCAGCACGACGGAGAACGCGCTGCTGCATCTTCTGGGCGGCTATCGCGTGCTCACGCCGCATTCCAATGCGAAGGAACAGCAGGAGTACAACACTTACAAAGCGGACCATCCCGGCGGACTCACGATCGCGTTCGGCAACACGGGCTACGAGCTTTATTTCAGTCCTGACGACTTCGGCAAGGGGCCGTACATCGAGGGCAAGCACTACCCGCCGTTCCTCGCCATCGACGAACTTAACGTGCGCGACACCCAGGGCATCCAGGTGGGCGAAGACACGGGCATTGCGATCCCCGACCTGATCGACGCCTGGGGCCAGCCCATCATCTACCTGCGCCACCTCCGCAAGAATGGGCCGCTGGTCGGCGAGCTGACGGGTCTTTCGGCGGACGAGCCGCGACCGCAGTTTTCACTGGCCGGCACGCAGGCGTATCTCGAATCGATGGAACTGGGCGAGATGGGGCTCGACCAGGTGTATGTCGATCCTGACAATCGCCTCGGATCGATTCTCACCAACAGCACCGAAGACATCCGCAACGCCAATCTGGCGCAGATACTCCGCAATCCCGGCATCGGCGGGCCGACTTCCGGCATGGGCTCGGCCCAGGCGATGCAGGCGATCCAGGAAGGCACGCCGCGCGGCGCGTTCGTGCTCATCTCCGCCGGACCGGACGGCATCTTCTTTTCCGCGTCAGACGGACCCGGCGCGCCTGCCGATAACGCGCAGGTCGACGACCTCACCATCAGCCCTTACTTCAACGCGAAGGTGATTAGCGAATACGACGACGTGCTGCACTTCGGCGGCGGCTGAGCCGGCCGGCGACAACACGCGAGGACTTCCAGGAGCGACCGGTGCGAACCATGAGCCATCCACACAAACGAGCCTTCACGATCGTGGAGCTGATGATCGTCGTCGCGATC
>CAZLDF010000220.1:0-5242 GCA_964558095.1 uncultured Isosphaeraceae bacterium
CCGATCGGACGCCGCGGAATCCGCGCGTGGGATTTCGGCGACCTGCCGGGCGAGCGAATCGTTTGCTGCGGCGAGGCGAAGATCGCGCTTCATCCCGCGCTGGTCGATGACGGCCGCTCCGTCTCGATCGTCGCGCGTCACGATCGCGATCGCGCGCGGCGGCTGACGCTCGCGGGTCTCCGCCGGCTGTTCTGGCTGGCGTCGAAGGACGAACTGAGGTTCCAGCTCGGTCAACTGCCCGGCATTGAAGCGGCGCGACTGCACTACAGCGTCCTCACGCGCCGCGGAGACTTCGATGAAGAGGTCGGCCTGGTCATCGCGCAGCGCGCGTTTGTCGCCGACGAACCCGATATTCGCACGCAGCGCGCTTTCGAGCAGCGACTGAACGAAGGCTTCAATCGAATGTGGGACGCGGGACTCGAAGCGATCGCGACGGCGCGCGAGGCGCTCGAACTGGCGCATCAGGCGCAGCTCGCGCTCGATGAGGCGGCGTCGCATGCATCGTGGCGCGACTCGCTGGCCGACATGCGTGAGCAGTTCGCAGCGCTGCTGTCCGATCGGTTTCTGACGCAGACGCCCTGGGAGCGGCTGTCGCACCTGCCGCGATATTTGCGCGCCCTGCTGCGCCGCCTGGAGAAACTACGCAGCGGGGGCGCGCCTCGCGACCGCCAGGCGCTGGAGCAGGTCGCCGGGCTGTGGCGGGCGTATCTCGACGAGCGCCGCGCGCGAGGCGAAGGCGCGGACGAGGACGCGAACCTCGAAGCGTTTCGCTGGATGATCGAGGAGTTGCGCGTGTCGCTCTTCGCCCAGGAACTCGGAACCGCGCAGCCGGTTTCCGCGAAACGACTGGCGAAGCAGTGGGAGACGATCGCGCAGGCTAGAATAAGCCTTTGAGGAACACATCCATGGGCAAAGCCATCGTCGATCCCGAGGAACTGCGCCGATTCGCGCAGGATCTCAAGCGCTTCAGCAACGAGCTGCACAACCAGATGGCCGTCATGCACGGCCGGCTGATGGGCCTCGGCCAGACGTGGCGCGATCAGGAGCACAAGAAGTTCGCGGAAGAATTCGAGCAAACGCTCAAAGTGCTCATCCGCTTTCACGAACTCGCGGACCAGCACATTCCGTTCCTCATGCGCAAAGCCGAGCGCGTGGAGGAATACCTGAATCAGCGATAGGGGGAAGCGCCATGACGTTAAGCCCAGGCCGCCAGGCTGGCGCACCAAGCGCGGCGCACCATGCGACCTGGATTGCCTCATTCGAGACGGCGCCAATCGGATGCACCAAGTGTTGTCTCTGTGAATCCTCTGTGTCCTTTGTGTCTCTGTGGTGAATTCTTGACCCAACATGGCTGAAGCCGCCAAAGTCAAGTCACTCGATGCGCTTCGCGACTTCAAGGCCGCATTGCTGGAGTTCATCGACGAAGGCAAAGGGGCGCTCTCCGGCGCGTCATCGGACATTCAGCGAACGGTCTGGTGGCTGCAGCAGGACCGCCGGGCGCATTGGGAGCGGGAGATCCGCCAGCGAACCGAAAAAGTCGCCCAGGCCAAAAGCGAGCTCTATCGCAAGCAGCTTCAAGCCACGGCCGACGGCGGGCGCCCTTCCGACGTCGATGAGCGCAAGGCGCTACAGAAGGCACAAATGGCGCTTGAAGAGGCGCAGCGAAAGCTCGAAGCGACGAAAAAGTGGGCCGCGGCGCTCGATCGCGAGTTCCTGCTCTACCGCGGCCAGGTACAGCCGCTCGGCCGCGTGCTCGACGCCGATCTGCCCAAGGCGGTCATCAAGCTCGATCGGATGGTGACGGCGCTGGAGAAGTATCTGCTGGAGCGAGCGCCCGACACCGATCGCCTGCTCGGCGGAGCGCCGGCGTCGGCTTCTTCGGAGGTCGCGTCCGTCGCGACTTCGCAGCCGGGGAAGATCGCCTCGGCCGATGCCGCCGATTCCGAGGGGGGTGAAGCGCCATGAGCCTGAACGTCGGACGCGCCCGTTTGCAGCAGGCGATGAAGCAGCTCGAGCTGCGCTGGGAGAAGGTCAAGCAGGAGTGGGACGATCCCAAGAGCCGCGAACTGGAGGAGCAGGACCTGAACCCGATCGAACCGATCATCCGCGGCGCCGTTTCGGCGATGGACCACATCAACGAGATGCTCATCCGGGCCCGGCGCGAATGCGAATGACCGGCCGCGGCGTGCTACTATCGTTTCTCGTGAGGTCTTCCTCTCTTCCATGACCGACGCACGTTTCAATCAGCGCCAGCGCGACGCTGTGCGATCGCTCTTCGAGCTGACCGCGATGCGCAGCGAGGCGGAGCAGCGCATCACCGGCGAGCACGAGTCCGCCCGGGGAACCATCGAGCAAACCCACCAGACGGAGCGCGAACGTGTCGAGGGCGACCACCAGCGCACCCTGGCGTCGATGCAGCGCGATTATGCCGATCGCGTTCGCGAAATCGAATCACGCGCCAACGACGACCTGAAGCATGCCAGGCATGAATACACCTCCAGCCTGACGCACATCACCGAGAAGGCCGAGCACAATCACGACGAGGCGTCGCGCGGCATGCAAGAGGCGATTTGGGTCGCCGAGTCGGTGTTCGAGGCCAACGAGAATCAGCCGCAGGAGAAGTTCGATCAGACGCGCAAGCTGCTCGAGCAGAGTCTGCACGAGCTGGAAGGCGTGGAGCAGGCCATGGCGGTGCACGTGCGCCGCTGCCGGGTGGCTGGCGCGCTTCATGGCGGCAATGATCGCATCTCCGGCGACGAGTCTATCCAGCCGGAGATCGCCGACGACTACGTGGAATTGACGGCCCGCGCGACCGAGCACCTGGATGCGCTGCGGAAGCTGCACTCGCCGCGATGGTTCATCGGCATCCGGCCCTGGCTGGCGCCGGTGGTTCCGATGGTCGGCGGCGCGGTCGCGGCGCTGTGGATGATGCGGTGGGAGATTTCGCAGTGGACGCTGGTGGGCGGCGGGGCGGGGCTGGTGGCGGCGCTGCTCGGTTTATTCGCGCTGCACCGGTTCGCGAAATCCCGGGCGGGGCGCGCGTGCGCGACGATCCGCCGGCACATCGACGCGGCGCGCCAGGCCAACGCGAGCCGGCTGCGCGACGCCGCCGTGATGCGCGACGAGCAGCAGCGGGTTCTGAAAGAGACGCGAGACCGCGAAATCCGCGAGGCGCGCGAGCAGTTCGAGCCGATCATCGAGCGCATCGCCGAGCGCCGCGCGCATCATGTGAGCAAGATCGAAGAAGAGTTCGCCGGCCGCAAGTCGATCATCCAGACACAGCGCTCGCAACTGCTCGCGGACGCCAAAGCGAAACAGGAAACGCGGCTGGCGGAGGCGACGGCGGCGCACGAGCGCGAGTCGGGCGAGGTCGAAGGGCGATTTCGCCGCGAAAGCGAAGCCAACGAGCAGTCCTATCGCCGGCAATGGTCCGAACTCGAGCGCGCCTGGCTGACGGGCATGAAGCGCATCGACTCGGAGTTGGGCGAGCTCATCGAGCGCTCGAACCGGCTGTTGCCGTCGTGGAACGATGCGTCGTGGGAATCGTGGGCCCCGCCGCGAACGTTTTCGCCGATCATTCGCTTCGGTGATCTGCACGTCGATCGGCGGTCGATCCCCGGCGGCCTGCCGCAGGACGATCGATTGAAGACGGATACGCCGTTGGAATATCGGTTGCCCGCGATGCTGGAGTTTCCCGATGCGTGCTCGCTCTTGCTCCAGGCCGGCGCGGAAGGCCGCGACGACGCGCTGCGCACGCTGCAGACGGTGATGCTGCGGCTGCTCACCGCGTTGCCGCCGGGTAAGGTGCGGTTCACGATTCTCGATCCGGTGGGCCTCGGCCAGAGCTTCGCGGGGTTCATGCACCTGGCCGATTACGAAGACGCGTTCATCGTTGACAAAATCTGGACCGAGACGCGGCACATCGAGCAGAAGCTCGTCGATCTGACGGAGCACATGGAGAACGTGATCCAGAAGTATCTGCGCAACGAATTCGAAACGATCGACGAGTACAACGAGCAGGCCGGCGAAATCGCTGAGCCGTATCGGTTTCTCGTCATCGCCGACTTGCCGGTGAACTTCAGCGACGTGGCGGCGCGGCGATTGGCGAGCGTGGTCAACAGCGGGCCGCGCTGCGGCGTCTATACGCTCATCCATCACGATCCGCGCCAGCAGCTTCCGCGCGGCATCGAGATCGACGACCTCAAGAACGCCTGCGTCACGCTGCAATGGAAGGACGCCGGCTTCGCGTGGAGCGACGGCGACTATGAGCAGTTTCCGCTAGCGCTCGACGCGCCGCCGGACGAAGACTTCATCACGCGCGTGCTGCACAAAGTCGGCGCGGGCGCGACGGAAGCGGGGCGGGTCGAAGTGCCGTTCAATCTCATTACGCCCGACGACGCGCATCTGTGGTCGCGCGACACCGCCGAGGACGTTCGCGTCCCCCTCGGCCGCGCGGGCGCGACGAAATTGCAGAACATGACGCTGGGCCACGGCACGTCGCAGCACGTGCTCATCGCGGGCAAGACCGGCTCGGGCAAATCGACGCTCCTGCACGCGATCATCACGAACTTGTCACTGTATTACAGTCCGAACGAAGTGCAGTTCTACCTGATCGACTTCAAGAAGGGCGTCGAGTTCAAGCCCTATGCGACGCACGGGCTGCCGCACGCCAAAGCCGTCGCGATCGAAAGCGACCGCGAGTTCGGCCTGAGCGTTCTGCAGCGCATCGACGCGGAGCTCAAGCATCGCGGCGACCGCTTTCGCGAGCTCGGCGTGCAGGAC
This sequence comes from uncultured Isosphaeraceae bacterium, assembly GCA_964558095.1. Classification (GTDB taxonomy): domain Bacteria; phylum Planctomycetota; class Phycisphaerae; order Phycisphaerales; family SM1A02; genus CAZLDF01. Next base: position 4,783 of record CAZLDF010000220.1, read on the forward strand.
CTTGCGGGCTATCGCGCGACGGGCGATCCGGAGCCGATGCCGCGCATTCTGCTGATCATCGACGAGTTCCAGGAACTGTTCATCGAAGACGACAAACTGGCGCAGGACTGCTCGCTGCTGCTCGATCGGCTGGTGCGCCAGGGCCGCGCGTTCGGCATCCACGTCATCCTCGGATCGCAGACGCTGGGGGGGGCGTATTCGCTCAACCGCAGCACGACCGGGCAGATGGCGGTGCGCATCGCGCTGCAGTGCAGCGAATCGGACGCCTACGTCATCATGAGCGACGACAACGCCGCGGCGCGGTTGCTCTCGCGCCCCGGCGAGGCGATCTACAACGATCAGTCGGGCATGGTCGAAGGCAACAGCCCGTTCCAGGTCGCCTGGCTTCCCGACGACACGCGCGAGATGCATCTGAAGCGAATTCACCGGCTCGCGGCCGAGCGCCGCATGTTGCCGCGCG
>CAZLDF010000221.1:0-5644 GCA_964558095.1 uncultured Isosphaeraceae bacterium
ATCCCATCGAGTGGAACGGGCTCAAGTGCCTCAACAGCGACGGCGTCGCCCCGCCGCAAGCACAGGCGACCGACATCATCGACCGCTTCCATCGACGGCACATCGATTTCGCCAACGTGCACGAACTCGGCGTCATTCGCGAGGACGAAACGACGCACGTGACGCACATCGGGCGGGTGCTCGCAAGCGTCGATGCCGAGGCCGTGCGCCAGGCGAAGTTTCGCGTGGTGCTGGATTCGGTGAACGGCGCCGGCTGCGTCCCCGGCCGCTTGCTGCTCGAAGAGCTCGGATGTGAAGTCCTGCATCTCAACGGCGAGCCGACGGGCCTCTTCGCGCACACGCCCGAACCCACTGCGGAAAACCTGGTCGATCTGGCGCGCGCCACGGCCGAGTTCGGCGCCGCGGTCGGCTTCGCGCAGGACCCGGACGCCGACCGGCTGGCGGTTGGCGATGAACGTGGCCGCTACATCGGCGAGGAATACACGCTCGTGCTCGCGGCGATGCGCGCACTCGAAATGCGCTGCGACGAAGCGTTACCTCAGAGCCGGCAGGGAGCGGAGGGGGGGGGGCCGGCAAGCGGATCCGCCCGGCTCATGATCGCCGCCAACCTCTCCACAAGCCGCATGATTGACGATGTCGCATCGCGCTGGCCCGGCGCGCAAGTCCTGCGCACACCCGTTGGAGAAGCCAATATCGTCGAAGCGCTCAAGCCCTTCGGCGAAGCGGCGCTGATCGGCGGGGAAGGCAACGGCGGCGTGATCTGGCCGCCCGTGTGCTGGGTGCGCGATTCGCTTTCGTCGATGGCGCTTGTGCTGAGTTTGCTCGCCACGCACGCGAAGCCGCTCAGCGCGATCGTCGATGCGGTGCCGCGATATGTCATGATCAAGCACAAGTTCGAACTGGCGTCGGTCGGCGGGCGCGAGGCGATCGAGCCGGCGCTCGCCAAGGTGCGCGAGCATTACGCTGACGAGCGCATCAGCGAAGCCGACGGCGTTCGCGTCGATCTTGCGGACGGCTGGGTGCATCTGCGGCCGAGCAATACCGAGCCCATCGTGCGCCTCATCGCCGAGGCCGCCGGCGAGGAGCGAGCGAAAGCGCTGGTCGCCGAGGTCGCGCGCGTGGCGGGACTCGATTAGCCGGCAATGACCGGGCGCGACGAATCAAACCGATCGGTCGCCTACGATTGCCGGCAGATTCACCTGTCGTCCTTCGCCCGCGAGATCAGATCATGTCTCACACCCAGCGCATTTTCGCGATGCTCGTTCTGTGCATCCTTGCTGTCCGCGTCGTCGCCCAAGACAACCGCAACGGCGCGACGTGGTACCAGCGAGGCGCCGAATACGTTGACCAACTGACGAACGACGACTGGAACCTGATCATGGACTATCAGGGGCCGGGGATGGGCGAGCCTTCGCCGGAACTGCGAGCGGCGCTCGCGCGGGCGCAGCAGATGATGGGCTTCGCTTCGCGCGGCGCGCAGCAGCCGCATTCGGATTATGGACTTGATTACGCGCAAGGCTTCGAGATGCTGCTCCCGCATCTTGCGCCGATGCGCCAGATGGCCAAAGCGATGCGCGCCGACGCGCTCGTGAAGCTTCACGATGGCGACGTCGCGGGCGCGTCGCAGCGCATGGCGTCGATGTACGGCATGGCCGGGCACACCGGTTCCGATCGCGTGCTCATCAGCTCGCTCGTCGGGCAGGCGATCTTCAACGCCGGCGACCAGGCGCTGCAGGCGGCGCTCGATCACGCGCTGCTGTCGCCGACGGACGCGGCCAGCGTGCTGTCGGCGCTGACGGACCTCCCGCAGCGCGATCCCTTCGGCTATGTCGAGTGCATGGCGATGGAGCATGAACTCGGACGCGCGACCATCGAGCAGATGCTCGACGACGAGCAGGGAGATGACATCGCCACGTGGTTCGGCGGCGAAGATGAGATTCCCGCCGAACTTCGCGATCTCTCGCGCGAAAACCTGCAGAGCGAGATCGACAAGTACGACGCCATGATGCACCGCGTGACCGAAGCCTTTGCGATGGACGACCCCGACGCCGCGAGGCTCGTACTGGATGACATCGAGCGGGAAATCGAGCGCGGCGACGCGGGCGCCTTCGTCAAGCTGCTTATGCCCGCGTTCGGAAAAATGCTCGATCGCAAGATCGAAAGCGAGGCGAAGCTCGCCGAGCGCATCGAGGTGCTCACGGCGATCGCCGGCGGCGAGCTGGACGCCATCGTCCAAGCCAACGCCGCCATCTGGTATCTCCGCGCCGCCTCGGTCGTGACAAGCCTGCCGACTGAACAGCTCGCGGCCCTGCGAAATTGGGACCGCGATCGAAGCGGCGCCATCGACCAGCCGCTGATCGAATTGATGAAGAACGCCTCGGCGGCGCTCGATCTGGTGCGCCAGGCGCAGCAGATGAAGCGATGCGACTTTGCCGCGGTGCGAAGCGCGCCGCAGATTTCGCCAGAGATCGCGCCGAGGTACGCCGCGGAGCTTCGCGATCTGCTTCGTTTCCTCTTGCTCGAAGCGAACCACGCGATGCGCCAGGATCAGCCGCAAGCGCTCGACGAGCGGTTGCGACTGCTGCTGAACACGCTGGCGCATTTCGATGGCGACCCGGTGTTCGCCGTCGCCGCGATGACGCACGATGCGTTCAATCAAACGATCGACCTGATTCGCCAGGCGACGAGCGAAGACCGTCCCACTATCGCGCAGCGCGAAGCGCTCTTCAGTATTGCCGATCGCATCAGTCGCCAGGACCCGTTCGGGTATGTTGCTGCGACGATCAAAGCGCGGCAGGAACTCGCCGGCTCGCTCAACCGCGTCATCGACTGGGAGACGCAGGAGGCCGTCGAGCGGGCGAAGACGATGCACGAGCAGGTCAAGACCCTGCCGGCGTCGGACGTGATGTTCGTGGCGCTGCTCCTTCACACGGTGCATGATGATGAAGCCGCGCGCGGCGCGACCGAGGTCGCCCTGACCTCGCTTGTGGATCTGTTCGATGAAGGAGCGATGCGCAGCGCGCGGCAGATGACGCCGGAGATCGCGCCATTGCTGGCGTCGCTGGACATCGAGGCGATCCGTCGCAGCGTCGCGCCGGACGTGATGCAGCTCGATCGGCGCATGCGCGCGGCGCGCCAGGACCTGCGCGATGCGCTCAAGTCGCTTCGACCGCCTCAACCCGAGCCGCAGGAGGCGACTAAGACCGCTGATTCTGTCGCGACTGATGGAAGCTGAGCGGCGGCATCACGCGCTTGACGCATCAAGCACTGTCGCCGGATCCGTATCGATTCTTCGGCCATCGAGGCCGAAGAACCGATCACAGGCGAGACGCTTGCGCCACTGTCGGGCGAGACGCCTGTGCCACCATCGGTTTCACCGAATGAAGCGCAATCGCCCGAAGTCGGGAATGAATCCGCGCCCGCCCTCGCTGACCGACAGCGGCGAGGGGAAGTACACGACCCACGCTTTGCCCAGCAGCAGCTTGCGATTGACGATGAACGGGCTGTCGTCGATCTGCGCCGCAACGATCGGGTGCGGGCGGCCCCACAATCGCGAATCCAGCGACGCCGACGAATTGTCGCCCAGCATCATGAAGTGATCGGGACCGAGTGCAGCCACGTTGTCGATCAGCGAGGTCGCGAATGCGTGGCCGTGGATGTACGGCGCGTGCTTCTGTTGCGATGGGCCGGGCACCAGCCGATCGTAGCGGTAGTGCAGATCGCGATCGACGCGCACGCGATGCAGCGTGAATGGCGCGCCCTCGAAGCTCCACGAGATGAGCGGCTGCCGCGGCCGCTGCGCGACAAGGCTTTGCGCATCGACGGATTCGTCCTCGACGCCCACGGCCCAGCGCAATCGTTGCTCGGCCGTCCAGTCATACGTCTGTTGCGCGACGAGTTCGCCATCGATGTAGATCGACATGGCCTGATCGACGTGCCAGAACTCGACGTTGGCGACGCGCCCGGGTGCGGGCGCCGCGAGCGGCGTCGCGGTCTGGGCGAGGACCTCCGCGGCTTCGTCTTCATCGATCATGCGCAGGATCGCCTGGTTATCTCGAAGTGAAAACTCGAACACGTGTCGGCGGGCGTGAAGCCGCAGCGTCGTCGAGAACCCCGCCGCGTCGGCGACGATCGCCGCGGCCACGCGCACGTCGCTCACCGGAATCGTCTGGCGACCGCCGGCGCCGGCCGTCAGCATGTTGTACGGCGTCCAGTCGTCGATTTCGCGGCTCGACCAGCGCCATGAAAGCTCCGCGCGATCGGCGGTTTCGCACCGGAAGCTGCGCACGTCGTCGATCGTCCACTGCTCGGCGGGCGTGGCGATCCAGGGCGGACCGTTGTAGGGCCGGCCGAGGCTCATCGGGTGCAGAGGCACGAAATCGCTGTCGAACACCGGCTGCCAGACCGCGCGCTGAACGTGTTCGGGCTTGCGGCGCACTTCAAAGTCGCGGTTGCCGTCGGATCGCGTGAACACGTCGCCATCGGCGAGCCAGACCGTTTCGTTCGGGAGCCCGATCAATCGCTTGATGTAGTTTTCCGCCGGTCCCGTGGGATCGGTCGGGTTCTTGAACACGACGACGTCGAACCGGTGCGGCTGGGAAAATGGATAGAGCGACTTGACGACGAAGATGCGGTCGCCCATGCGCGGCGCCGGGGAGGCCGCGGGCACGCCCGTGCCCGGGTAGTTCGGCCCGAGCATGGGATCGACCATGCGGCTTTGCCAATCGCGCGGCGGGCGGCCGTCGGGGTCGAGGCCCACGGCGACCTCCGCGCCGGTGAATTGCGACCGTGTTCGAATGTGCTGACCCATGAGCGTCGGCGCCATCGAACCGGTGGGAATGACGAAGCCTTCCGCAACGAAGCCGCGAAAGGTCATCGCCAGGACGAATGCGACGATGAGCTGCTGAAGCGTATCGACGAGGTGGCCGTCGGGTTCGCTGCGCGACTGTGATGGCGGTCGAGTCACGGACGGCATAGTAGTCGAAGCGGCGCTCGCGAGGATCGCCGCGATTTGGCCGACGAGCGCATCGCACCGTTTTCAACCTGCCGGCGGCGGCGGAGCGGGACTCCCCTCGCTCGCGCCGCCGTCATCGCGTCCTCCGCGACGACGACGGCCGCCGCGGCGCCCGCGACGCCGACGCGATCGCGATGCGCCGCCCTCTTCGCCCTGCCGATCGAAGTCGGGCTTGGCGCTTGCGGGTCCACTTGTCGCGGGTTTGACCGGCTCGACGGCAGCGGCGTCGGCGGGACGCGCCTGCGGCGCAGCGCCGCCAGGGCGCTGTCGCCGACCGCGTCCGCCCCGGCGGCCGCGACGACGGCGCGGTCGATCGCCCACCTCTTCTTCGCCGGCCGATTCTGTGCGATCGCGCGGCGCGACGACGGCGCGATCTCCCGGCTCGGTAGCCTCGTCAAAGTCCGCCGCGGCCTCGCCTTCCACCGATTGCGACTCCTCACGATAGCGGTCCTGCTGCTGAGCGCGAGTGAAGCGCTCGGCGTTGCGGCGACGATCATCCGTCCGCTGGCGAAGCTCCGCCTCCGTCATCCCGCGCAGTGGATCGCTCTCAACCGGCGGTTTCTTCTCGCCTGGCTTGGGACAGGTTTCGGGGTCCATCAATTCTTCGACCGGCACGGCGACTTCGCGATC
>CAZLDF010000222.1:0-7578 GCA_964558095.1 uncultured Isosphaeraceae bacterium
CGCTGCAATTCCACGGCAAGCACAAATTGCAATGGGGTGAAGTCGGAAGCGAAGACTGGCTGCTGCTCGATGCGCCGGAAGTGGACTGGAACTTCGCCAGCAGTTCGGCGCGGCTCTACGAACCCGACAAGCGCCAGTTCGGCTCACTTTGGACGCCCGAACAGGTCATTCCGCTGCCGAATCCGTTTCCGCCGATCGTCATTCCCGCGATCTGGCAGCCCTTCAAGCCCGCGGCGAACTTCACGGTCGGCAACTTCCAGGAAACGTGGAAAGACATCAACGAGGAGAGCGATCAGATCGCGATGAATCTGAAACTGCCCTTCAGGCAATGGAGCGATGACGAGGGCTACTTCAAGTTCGGCGTGTTCAAAGATGAAGTGAAGCGCCAATTCGATCAGGAATCCTTCGGCAATCTCGGCGAACCCCTGACCACCTTCGAGGGTGAATTCGACGACTTCTGGAGCACTGTCTGGCCGACGGAGGGGCACCCGATCACCGCCGGGCCGCCGTTCGTGGACGTCGATTACACAGGCAACCAGGAGATCAACGCGTTCTACTACATGGTCGATTTTCCGCTGACGTCCTATTTCAACGTCATCGGCGGCGCTCGACACGAGAAGACGAGGCTCGGCATCGTCAACGACGCCGAGCCCAACGCGACGTGGATCCCGCCCGACACCGGCGTCATCACACAGTTGTTGCCCGGAGAAGCGGACGTGGACTTTCAGCAGACCGATGTGCTGCCTTCGATCGGGTTCGTGCTCACGCTGACCGATTCAATCACGTTTCGCGGCTCGTACGCGGAAACCGTCGCCCGCCAGACGTTCAAAGAGCTTTCGCCGATTCAGCAGCAGGAATTCCTGGGCGGCGACGTGTTCATCGGCAACCCCGACCTGCGCATGAGCGCGCTGGAGAACATCGACTTGCGCCTGGACTACACGCCATACGACGGCGGGCTGGTGTCCATCTCGTGGTTCAACAAGGAAGTCGTCGATCCCATCGAGTACGTGCAGCGGAACGTCGGTTTCACCTACACCACCCCGGTGAACTACCCCGAAGGCGAATTGAGCGGCTTCGAGTTGGAGTTACGGCAGGACTTCGGCCGCGTGTGGGAACCGCTGACAGGCTGGGGCATCGGCGCGAACGCGACGTTCATCGATTCGGAGGTCATTCTTCCGGCGGGTGAAGCGGCCCAGCTCGCCGCGCTTTCCGTGCCCGAGCCGGTGCGCGACATGACCAACGCGCCCGAGCACCTGTACAACCTGTTTCTGACGTATGACTCCGAGCACACAGGAACGCAATTCGGCATCTTCTACACCGTGCGGGGCGACACGCTCGTCGCGGGCGCCGGCCAGTCCAACGGTCACTTCGTTCCCAGCGTGTACGAGCTCGAATTCGGCACGCTGAACCTCAGCATCACGCAGCGGATCGGGCCGATCCTCAAGCTCCAGTTTCAGGCGAAGAACCTGACCAACGAGGATTTTCAGGAGGTCTATCGATCGCCGTACATCAGCGGCGACGTGCTGAAGACCTCGAAGTCCTCAGGCATCGAGTATGCGATTGGACTGAGCGCGGAATTTACGTTTTAAGACGCTCGCGCTAGCGCAACGCTAACAGAGGACACATTCAATGCGCTCTATGCTGAAATTGAACGGCCAATCGACCTCGCCGGTTCAGATCAAGAGGCGGCGCATCGCCGGTCGCGTGAAGTCGATCGGAGCGATCGCGCTGATCGCCGCCGCATGCCTGATTTCAACGGCCGCCGCCCCGGATGACAACAACGCCGATCGCGTCGAGACCGCGCGGGCGACGCTGGAGAAATGGGTCGAGGTTCGCCGTCTGATTTCGCTGGAACGCCGCGACTGGTCGCTCGCGCGCGAACTGCTGACGAACCGGATCGAGCTCGTGCACCGCGAAATCAAGTCGCTGCGCGACAAGATCGGCGACGCGGAGAAGAGCATCGCCGAGGCCGACACCAAGCGAGAGGCGTTGATCGGGGAGCATGAGCGCCTCAAGCAGGCTTCGGCGACGCTGGGCGAAGTGATCGTCGCCCTGGAAGCGCGCACTCGAGAGCTGCTGCCGCGGCTGCCCGAGCCGATTCGCCAGCGCATCAAGCCGCTCAGTCAGCGATTGCCTTCGCCGGCAGATGGCGAAGCGTCCAACTTGTCGCTTTCCGAGCGCTTTCAGAATGTCGCGGGCATCCTGAACGAAGTGAACAAGTTCCACGGCGAGATCACGGTCGCGACCGAAGTGCATCCAATGCCCGACGGAAGCTCCGTCGAAGTGACGGCGCTCTACGTCGGAATCTCGCAGGGCTACTACATCGGCGGCAACGGGACCATCGCGGGCGTGGGACGTTCATCGCCCGACGAAGAAGGCTGGGTGTGGCGGCCGGCGAACGACGCGGCGCCGCAGATCGCCCAGGCCATCGCCATTTTGAAGAACGAACAAGTCGCGGACTTCGTGACGCTGCCCATCGAGTTGAAGTGACCTGCGAAAGCCAGCCATGATGCACACGAGGCTCATCTGCGTCGTCTTTCTCTTCCTGGCGGGTTCAGGTCGTGCTGCCGCGCAGAGCGAGCCGGCCGCGGGCGAAGGATCGTTCGGGCGTGCCGCCGAGTCCGCCCGGCAGCAGCTTGAAGCGAGCTTGCAGGAACTGGCCGAGCTGCGCGCCCGCATCGCAGACGAGACTATTCCGCTCAATCGCACGCTCAACGACCTGGAGACCGAGCTGATCGACGTTCGATTGGAGTTCCAGCAGACGACGCGTCTGCTGGACAAACGCACGCTCGATCTGAGCAACCTGCGCGCGGAAATCAAGACGCGAGAGGAAGAAGCGGCGTATCTGTCGAACCTGCTGGGGGAATACGTCCGCAGCTTCGAATCCAGGCTGCACATCGCTGAGCTGCATCGCTATGAGAACGTGCTCGAGGCCGCCATGCTCGCGCCGGAGAACAGCGGACTTTCGCAGCAGGAAATCTACTTGGCGCAGACACGACTGCTTTCAGCTTCGCTCGAGCGGCTTCACGAAGCGCTGGGCGGCTCGCGCTTCGAAGGTTCCGCGGTTGACGACAGCGGCCTCGTGCGACCGGGCACGTTTGTCGTGCTCGGGCCCGCGGCGGTCTTCGAGTCCGTCGATGGATCGAGCGTCGGCACGGCGGAGCAGCGATTGGGATCGCTCGAACCCGCGGTCATCGGGTTCCAGTCGCCCGATGACGCGGCCGCCGCAGGGGAAGCGCTGGCCGCGGGTTGGGGCGCAGCGGCGCGCTTTCCGCTTGATCCCACACTGGGCAACGCCCACAAGATCGAAGCCACGCAGGAGACTTTGTGGGAGCACATCAGGAAGGGCGGGCCCGTGATGGTCCCGATCTTCGCGCTCGCCGCGGCGGCTCTACTCATCGCGCTGTTCAAGTGGATCGGCCTGATGTTCGTCAGGAACCCCTCGCAAAAGCGGTTGCGAGCGCTGCTTCGCGCCATCGCCCAGAATGATCGGGATGAAGTGAAGCGCCGCGCGGTGGCGATCAGCGGTCCGACCGGCCGCATGCTCCGAGCCGGCGTCGAGCACCTGGATGAACCTCGAGACCTGATCGAAGAAGTCATGTACGAGACAGTGCTCGCGACGAGGCTGCGGACGCAGCGCTTCCTGCCGTTCATCGCCATCTGCGCCGCATCCGCGCCGCTGCTGGGATTGCTGGGAACCGTCACCGGCATCATCAATACGTTCAAGCTGATTACGGTCTTCGGCACGGGCGACGTCAAGTCGCTGTCCGGCGGCATCTCCGAGGCGCTCATCACAACCGAATTCGGCCTGATCGTCGCCATTCCATCGCTGCTGCTGCACGCATTTCTGTCGCGCAAAGCGCGCGGCGTAGTCGATCAGATGGAGCGCTCGGCCATCGCGTTCGTCAATCAGGTGGCGCGCAGCAGCTTCGGACGCGGCGCGACGAGCCAAGCGCCGCCGGCGGAAGTGCGCGGCGATGCGAATGTATTGCTCGAGCAGCCGCATCTCGTCGGTCGTACGACGTACATTCACGAGAGCAAGGCCTCGCCGCCGCGATCCGTCCAGTCGCAGGCTCTCCAGGACCAGTCGCCGACTTCTGATGCGAGCGCGCACGAGGCGACGCGCCGGCAGGTGCGCGACATTCTCCTGGAACTTCTGGATCCGATGGTGAAGGCGAGTCTGCGCGAGCAGCAATCGCCGCCGCCGGCTTCTTCGTCCTCGCTTCCCCCCCCCTCCCCCTCTTCCCCCGCGCGGCACGAAGCGAGCCGGCCCCATCACGACGCGGTGGCGGCCCGTGCCGAGCGACTGGTTGTCGCCAAACAGTGAAATTCACAGCGAGGCGAGCAGCGTGAACATAAATGCCATCATGCACCGGCTGGGCGACCTCTGGGAGCGCGCGCTGTCGATCTGGATCGCCGGCGACTGGGCGATGATCGCCATCGCGATCGTCGCCTTCGTGATGTTCGCAGTGGGCCTGAACGTGCAATGGAAACTGCGAGGCAAAGGCTTCACGTCGGTTCCCGAGAGAACCTGGCGGCGCTGGATCGACGAACCGGGTCTGAGGCGGGGTCCGATCGGCGACCTGCTCGATTTCGTCTGCGGCGCGCGGACGCTTCGCGACATCGCGATCTACTTCGGCGAGCTTCGCACCACGGAAGTCGCGCCGTTCGAGCGCGACCTCCGCGTGATGAGAACGTGCGTGACGGCTGCACCGCTGCTGGGATTGCTCGGCACCGTCACCGGGATGCTGACGACTTTCGGCGCGCTGGCAAGCGGCGCCGGGGGCGAAAAGACCATGCAGCAGGTCGCCGACGGAATCTCCGAAGCGCTCATCACCACCATGACCGGCCTCGTCATCGCCCTGCCCGGATTGTTCTTCCGATACCGATTGATGCGGCTGCACGAACGCTACAAGGCGTTCGTCGCCCACCTCGAGACGATCTGCACCCAGAAGCTTTACTCGAAGCTGCGAACGGACCATGCCAACGCGCCAATCGCCCGCGACGAGGCAAGCCAGCAGCCGACGCGACCGCTCGCACTCGCGCACGCATGACGGGCGCTAACCAGGAATACGAACGATGAGTCGATTCAGAGACCACGCGCACGACGACACCGGCGAGAGCGGCATCGACATGTCGCCGCTGATCGACTGCGTTTTCATACTCCTGATCTTTTTCATCGTAACCACGACCTTCGTCGAGGAGACCGGCGTCGAGGTTGACAAGCCCCAGGCGGCTTCCGCGGTTCGGCTCGAGAAGGAGAGCATTCTGATCGCGCTGACGAGCGGCGGAGAGATCGTGTACGGCGGGCGCGACATCGGCGTCGCGGGCGTCCAGCCGCTCGTCAAGCGCGTGCTGCTGAAGGACGCGGACGTGCCGGTGATCATTCAGGCCGACGCGAGCGCCCAGTCGGGGCTGCTCGTGCGCATCATCGACGAAGCGAAGCTGGCTGGTGCGACGAAGGTCAGCGTGGCGAGCCGGCAAGCGAAGAGTTGACGCGATCCGCCATGAACGCCTTCAAGAGTGTCAACGTCCTGGGAAAGATGCTGCGACGGATCGTCGTCGCGATCGGCGCTGTCGCGCTGACATTGGCGTTCTTTCTCGTGTTGCCGCTCATCCAGGAAGTCGCGGCCCCGCCCGATACGGACACGCTGCTGACGGCGGTGGAGACGGCGAACATTCCCCCCCCTCCGCCGCCGCCGGAAGAAGAACCGCCGAAGGAACCGGAGGAGGAGCCTCCTCCGCCGGAATTGCTTGAGGAAGCGCCGCCGCTGGATCTTTCGCAACTCGAGCTGGCGCTCAATCCCGGATTCAGTGAAGGCTGGCTCGGCGGGGACTTTGCAGTCACGCTCAATACCGTCGCGACAGCCGGCTCGGGCGATGTCGATGCGCTCTTCTCGATGGCCGACCTCGACCAGACGCCCCGCGCCATCTATCAACCCAGTCCCGTTCTCAGCACATCCCTACGATCGCGAACGCCTGGCACGGTTCACGTGATCTTCGTCGTTGACGATCGCGGCCGGGTCGAGAACCCGATCGTGCAGCATTCGAGCGATCCGGCGTTCGAAGCGCCGGCGCTTGCCGCGGTGAAGAAGTGGAAGTTCGAGCCCGGCAAGCGCAACGGTCAGGCGGTGCGATTCCGCATGCGCGTTCCGATCACGTTTCCCAAAGGATCATGATGATGATGACGATGACGATTCGCCAATCGACACGCATTGCACAACGCACTGGATGCCTGTGCCTTCTCGCCGGCCTGCTCGCGTGCGCGATGGCTGGCCCCGCCGCCGCCCAGGACGACCACGCCGCATCCGTCCCATCGCGCGCGCCATCGCTGAGCGATGCCGATCTGGCGATCTGGAACGACCCGGCGTTCCGGGCGCAATTCACCCAAAGCTACATCGCGGAGACGGACATCGAGCCGCGCGTGACCGTCGATGAGCGCGACAAGATGCAGAAGATTCTCGAACTCATCTCGTCGGACAAGATGGAAGAGGCCGCTCGGCTGCTCGAGAAGCATCGCGGTCCCGCAGCCAGCGCGGTGCTTGACTTCACGCTCGCCAACATCCACTTCCAGCACGAACGATTCGATCTCGCCGTCGCGAACTACGAAATCGCGGTGAACAAGTATCCCAAGTTCCGGCGGGCGTGGCGCAACCTGGGCGTCATTCACGTTCGCCTGAGCGAATTCGTCCGCGCGCTGCCGGCGCTGACGCGAGTCATCGAACTGGGAGGCGGAGACGCGGTCACCTATGGCCTGCTCGGCTTCGCGTATTCCAACGTCGAGCAGCATCTGGCGGCGGAATCGGCGTTTCGCATGGCGAACCTGCTGGACCCGCAGACGATGGACTGGAAGATGGGCATGGCGCGCAGCTTCTTCAAGCAGGAGCGCTTCGCCGAGGCTGTGGCGCTCTGCCGCGGTCTCATCGCCGACGCGCCCGATCGCGCCGACCTGTGGCTGCTGCAGGCCAACGCCTACATCGGCCTGAACGAACCGCTGCGGGCGGCCGAGAACTATGAATTCGTCGATCGCCTGGGCCGATCGACCGCCGACAGCCTGAAGATGCTCGGCGACATCTACATCAATCAGGAACTCTACGACCTGGCGGTGAATTGCCACGTCCGAGCACTGGACGCCCGCGATGAGGACGACGAGCCGTCGGTGGAGAGCGCCGCACGCGCCATTCGCGCCGCCAAGGTGTTGGCGGCTCGTGGCGCGATCACGGAAACGCGCCGGCTCATCGACAGCATCGAATCTCGATTCGCAGAGCAGCTTGATGTCGAATCGAAGAAAGACCTGCTCAAGCTCCGCGTTCGACTGGCGGCCGCGGACGAAACATCCGGCGACGAGGGCGAGGAAGCCCGCGCGCTGGAAGAGATCGTGGCGCTGGATCCGCTCGACGGCGAAGCCCTGATCCTGCTGGGCCAGCACAGCTCGCGAACCGGCGACCCGGAGCGGGCTGTGTTCTATTACGAGCGGGCGGCGGGGATCGAGCAGTTCGAGGCGGATGCGAAGGTTCGCCACGCCCAGCTTCTGGTGGGCGAGGGCAAGTACGCCGACGCGCTGCCGCTGCTTCGCCG
>CAZLDF010000223.1:0-2742 GCA_964558095.1 uncultured Isosphaeraceae bacterium
GACGCGGATCGTCGTCGTCACCCAGGACGACGTCGCGCTGCGAAGCGGCGCTTCCAAGAGCTACTACCCCTTCGGCAAGCTCAAGAGCGGCGACATGCTCCAGGTCACGGGCGCCAAGTTCATGTGGTCGCGCGTCTCCGCCGTCGGACCGGCCTTCAACGAGCTCTATGGGCTCATCAAGTACGAGAAAACAGCCGCCGGCAACTTCAAGCTGACCGACGGCGGGCGAAGCGGCGTGACGCTGGCGCGGACGGCGATCCTCGCGCCGGACGTTTCGCTGCAAGCGCCCCATGAGGGAAGCTGGAAAGCACTTCTCTGGCTCGACCCTTCGACGGAAGTCGAAGTGTTCGAAACGTTCGAGAGCGGCGCGGACATTGTCCATCGCGTGCGCCTGCCGGAGAAAGCCGTGGGGTGGATCGCTTCGACGAGCCTTCGTGATGCCCGGCCGGAGGAGTTGCGCCAGTGGGACCTGGCATTGAGCCAGTGGAAGCGAGACCTGTCCAGTCGCGGCGGCAGCGCGAAGATGGCGGCAAGCGAACCGGTCGCGCCCGCGGCGGATCGCTCGGTCCCGCAGGTGGGCTCGGCGCAGCAGCCAGTCACGCCGGCGCCGGCGATCGTGGCCGATGAGCCGGCTGCGACAACGGATGAGGCTGCAAGCTCCGCCGTTGCGAGCACTGAGCCGGCGCTGGACATTCCCGTAACGAATCTGCCGGTCGATGCCGCCAACCCCGCGCAGGCGCTGCCGCCGGTGGACGACGCAAGCCTCACCGACAAGACCGCCACGCTGGAAGACCTCGAATCGCGGCTGGAAAGCGTGCAGCAGGAATCGGCGGAATCGGTCGAGACAGCGGAGCTTGAGCCGCTGCGACAGCTTTATCTGAACCTCGCCGAGCGTGAGAAGCGCAACGCCCGCGTCTCGCGCTACGCCAAGTCGCGCGCCGAGCAGTTGCGGCTGTGGATGGAAATTCAAGCTCAGCAGATCAAGCTGGCGGAGCTTCGCCAGAAGGCGACGAGCACGTCGAATGAAACCAGGCTGGTGGGCCAGGCGATCGCGCGCAGCGGGCAGTACACCGTCATCGGGCGCTTGGCGGCTTCGACGATCTACGACGGCCGCAACCTGCCGCGGCTGCTGCGCTTGCAGGACCCCTCGACGGGCCGCACCGTCGCGTACCTGCTCGCGGAAAATGCGAAATTCGACCTGCTGGAGATGTCGGGGCAGCTCGTCGGGATCGTCGGCGAAAAGCAGTACGACGCCGGCCTGCGCCTGCACGTCATCGAGCCGTCCCGCATCGACCTGCTGGCGCCGCAGGCCGAGCAATAAGAAACTCGCAGTCCCTTCGGGTCTGAGTCGTCAGGGATCGCGGGTTTCCGCAGCGCTTCAACCCGTGGCGCCGGTGAGTTCGCGGCGTTGCACGACAGACGCATTCAGGGGCAGGACCCGAATGCCGTCAGCGCCGCGACGATGTCGGAGACGGTGACCGCGCCGTCGCCGATGGTTCCGTCGCCGTTGATGGGCACGATGTCCGACCCATCTTCCGCGGAGCCGAAATCGGTGACGATCTGGGTGAGGTCGGAGATGGTGACCTGCCCGTCGCCGCCGGGGGGGGCGACGTCGGCCAGGCACGGCGCGGGTCGAATGGAGGCTTCGGCGATCATGCGCAGCGCGGCGGGCCAGTTTTCTTCGCCGGTCGGAAGGATTTCCGTCGCGGGGGGGGAGAACGCGGACAAACCGCCGCTGGTGGGGCGCAGCTCGAACGTATAGCCGAAGATGTCTTCGCCGCTGGTCCAGTCCTGCATGGTTCCGCTGGCGAGGCTGATTTCGCCGCCCGCGTCGCCGTTGCCGTGGATGTACGTCTTGCCGTGCACCGCGAAGATGTCGCTTTGCATTCCGGCGCCGAGCGCGTTGGTCTGGGCGTGAAAGGCCCAGGGCGTATTGGTGTAGGCCCAGGGTTCGAGGATGAGCTGGCCGTAGGAGTGGTAGTCGATGTGCATGGCGATGAACGGGCGAGTGAGGACGAAGTCGCGCACCGTCGCCGCTTCGGGCTCCGAGAACGCCGCTGTGCCGTAATACGCTTCCGAGCAGGGCGAACCGCTGGCCCAGGGGCCGGCCCAATCGACCGACCAGTTGCGGTTGAGATCGACGCCGTCGCAGGATGATCCAATGTTGTCGCGGCGGTTTTTTCGCCAGTAGCGGTGCATCGAGTCGGCGACGGCCCAGGAATAGGCGTAGCCGTCGGGATTGATCACGGGCGCGATGAAGATTTCGGTGGCATCGACCAGCGCCGCCACCGTGCCGTCCGAATCGTACTGGCAGACAAGCTGCTCGGCGAGGTACATGACGGTCATGGGGCTGATCCACTCGCGCGCGTGCTGGCAGCCGTTGAAGAACACGCCGGGCTTGGGCGACGCGTCGCCGGAGATGCGCACGGCCCAGATGGTGCGGCCTTCAAGCGACGTGCCGGCGACCATCTTCGTGACAATGTCCGGGCGCAGTGCGACCAGCTCATCGAGCTTCGCTTCGATCGCGGCGAGGTCCTTGTAGTCGGCGTACCAACCAACGTCGCACGCGACGCGCCCGCCGGATTCCTGCTGCTGCGCGAAGAGCGCGTTGGCGGCGTCGATGCGAAATCGCTCGGCCTGAACAAGCTGCTGCACGTCTTCGTGAACGACGCTGTGCGCGATGCCGGATTGTTGCAGCGCAACGAGCGCCGGCTGCGACAGCACGACATCCAGCGGCCCGAC
>CAZLDF010000224.1:0-5057 GCA_964558095.1 uncultured Isosphaeraceae bacterium
CGCATTTGCACGGCCGCGAGTCGAATGCTGTTCGTCACGTGTCGCCATGTAAGAAGGACACATCGTGCCACTGTTCAGTTTGCGACAAGCACCGACGCCGTTGCACTGTTCGACGGCGTGGCCGAAGCCGTGCTCGCGCTCGAATCGAAAGAACGTGCGCACGCGCGGCAGCTCGACGATGCGTTGTCGCGGCTGCACGCGCAGGGCGGCCGTCATAGGCGCGGGGGCGACGATCACGCCGGGATTCAGCCGGTGCTGCGGGTCGAAGAGATGTTTGATGCGAGCGAAGGCGTCGGTGATCGGCGTGCCGAAGTAGGCTTCGAGGAGGTGCGATCGCAGGCGGCCGTCGCCGTGCTCGCCGGAGAGCGCGCCGCCGTATCGGCGCACCAGCGCCGCCGATTCGGCCACGATGGACTGCATCATGCCGCGGTCGTGCGCGCTTCGCAGGTTGATTCGCGGCCGAATGTGCAGGCAGCCGACCGAGGCGTGCGCGTAGTACGCGGCGTCCGTGCCGTGACGGCGCACGATCTCGCGGAATTCCCGAACGAAATCGGGAAGCTTGGCGGGATCGACGGCGAGGTCTTCGACGAACGTGATCGGCTTGCGGTCGCCCGGCAGGCCGTGCAGAAGCGGCTCGCCTGACTTGCGAAGCTGCCAGGCGCAGCGCATCGCGCTTGGCGAAGTCAGTTCGCGAATCGCGGCGCTCGACGCAATCTCGCGAAGTCGCGCGAACTGCTCGCGGCACTGCGATTCGTCGTCCGCGAAGTATTCGACATAGAGCACCGCGCCGGGCAGGCGGCCGCCGAGTCGCGGCATTTCATCGAGATAGCGCCGGCACTCCGTGTTGCCCGCCGCTGCCGCCATCACGACTTCATCGACAAGTTCGACCGCCGCCGGTTGAGTTTGAAGGATCGGCGCGACCGCGATGAGCGCATCATCCACGTTCGCGTAACCGACGATTGCCAGGGTCTTGCTGCGCGGAGCGTCCACCAATCGCAGCGTCGCTTCGAGCGTGACCGCGAGCGTGCCCTCCGAGCCGCACACCAGATGCGCGAGATTCACCCGATCGAACGTGCCCGGCGTGGACGATCGAAGCTGGCGCAGGATGAGGTCGAGGTTGTATCCATCGACGTGTCGCAGGAGTTTCGGGAAGCGCTCGTCGATGTCGCGCTCGACGGAGCGGAGGACGCTCGCGATCGCGTGCGTCAGCGAAAGCGTGGTCGGATTGCTGGAAGCTGCGCCTTCGCTGAGTTCCATTTCCTCGCCTTGCGCGGTGAGAACGCGGAGCGCATCGAGGTGTTCGACGGTTCGGCCGTAGCGGACGGAATGCGCGCCGGCGGAGTTGTTGCCGATCATGCCGCCGATGTTGGCGTGCGAAGACGTGGCGACGTCCGGCCCGAACATCAGATGGTGCGGGGCGAGGGCCGCGTTGAGCTGATCGAGCACGACGCCGGGCTCAACGCGGGCGATTCCCGAGCTCGGGTCGATTTCCAGAATCCGATTGCACCAGGCGGAAAAGTCGATGACGACGGCGCGGCTGACGGCCTGCCCGGCGAGCGACGTCCCGCCGCCGCGGGGCAGAATCGGCAGGCCACGCTCGGCGCAGAACGAGACCGTGGCGCGCACGTCGTCGAGATGTCGCGGCACGACGACGCCCAGCGGCTGCACCTGATAAATGCTGGCGTCCGTCGAATAGAGCATGCGGTCGTGGCGGCCGAAGCGGACTTCGCCCTCGATGTGCCGCGCAAGTTCGCTCGCCAGCCGCCGCAGTTCGGGCTCGTCGGCGCCGTTCAGAACTGCGAGTGCGACGTCGCGCATGGGGAGAAGAGAGTGGTCGGAGTCGGTCGGCGCACGAGCAGCGTGCGATCAGCTTGCGGCTAGCTCGCTTCGGGCACTTCGATCGCGCGCTGTATCGCGGACTTCATCTTTTCGATGTACGCATCGCCGTCGGCATCGATGCCAACGTGCACTTCGTGGACGAGCCCGTCGGGGCGAATGATGACGGTGGTGGGGATGCCGGTGACGCCGTAATCGCGCGCCGCGGCGTCGGAGTAATCCATCAGCACCGGCAGGGTGAACTTCTCCTGCTTCCAGTACTCGCCGGCGAGCGCGCGGCGAACATCCGGCGAGCCGTCGCCCTGGCGGTTCTGCTCGCGCGTGTTCACCGTCAGGATTCGCACGGGAAGCTCGGCCGCTTCCGCCCAGTCCGCCACCTGGTGAAGCAGCGGGAGCCCCTTGCGACAGGGACCGCACCACGAGGCCCAGAAATCGAGCACAACGACCTCGCCGGCCAAATCGGACAGGTCGATGATGTCGCCGTCAAGTGTTTCGAGAATGAGCGCGGGCGCCGGCTTGCCGGCGAGCTCCGCGCCGGCCTGCGGAGCGGCCATCGGATCCTGCTGCTGCGGAGCCTCCCGGCGCGGCAACAGCGTGGCGAGGTGATCGACGCGCTGCCGATCGCCCGACTCGAACGCCAGAAGCTTTGGATCGAGCGGCCGCTCGTGCGTCTCATACTCGAACTCGTGCTGATACACGAGCGTCGCGCCGGACTGCACCAGCGGCCCGCCGGTGATCGTCGTCGTGAATGATTCGATGAGCTGCGTTTGCGGGTCAATGAGCATGTCGATCTTCTGGTGTTCGGCGGACAGCACGAGTCGGCGCAGTGAGCGGCCTTCGATCTGTTCGTCGCTGACGCTTGTGGGCACGACATCCGGCGCTTTCGGATCGAGCTGCATGTAGAGGTCGCTCATCGCGTCTTCGCCGAAGGTCATCGCCAGGTGCGGAAACGGCAGATCGACGAACGCGAGCAGCAGCGCGTAGTAGGGCGCGCCCTGATCGTCCGTGCTGAAGTAGGAGTGTTCCGTGCCTTCGTGGATGGCCGTGAACGTGCCGCCGGAGAGATAGCACGTGAAACCCCTGAACTTGACGATCCCCGTGCGGTCGGGGCCGAGCACGAACTCGGCCTCTTCGGTGGAGCTGCGGCCGGAAGCGCCGTCGGCGCGAAGTTCGACGTTGACCTTGGTCTTGACCGTCAGCGCCGCCCGGGCGCGGTGCGACTTGATCATTTCTTCGAACGCGCGCGCCGCAGCGGGGTCGGCCTCGCCGGTCTGGCCCGCCGCGTTCACGACGCCAAGGCAGATGACGAGCATTGCGAAGAGGTGCGTCAGGCGTTGAAGTCTCATGGCGTTCGTCCCGCGGCGTTGGGTCGCCGGTGTGGGTGTGGCGGCACGGCGCCATGATATGCCCCCGACGAGCGAAGCTGCTCCAGAAGCTGCCCGATTGTTGCGTGGAACACCGGATGTTCGACGTGGGGACCAAGCTCCGCCAGCGGTTCGAGCACGAACAGCCGCTCGTGCAGGCGCGGATGCGGCACGTGAAGCTGGGGCTCGTCCATGATCGCCCGGCCATGGAGCAACAAGTCCAGATCAAGCGTTCGCGGCCCGCCGGGCTGTTCGGTCGATCGCATGCGACCGAAGTCGCCTTCGATCCGCAGGCACACATCGAGCAGCGCTCGCGCGGCCAGGACCGTGCGCACGAGAATGACGCCGTTGAGAAACTTCGGCTGCTCGAGCACGCCGACGGGTTCAGTCTCGCGCAGGCGGCTGACGCGGACGACTTCGACGCCGTCGGCGGCGCGCAGGCGCTCGATGGCGCCGAGAATGGTCGCTTCGCGGTCGCCGAGGTTGCTCCCGACGCCCAGATACGCATCGACCATACGGCTCATGCTTCGGCTCCGCCGGGCGAAGAAGAGGAGCGCGGTTCGCGAGCCTCCCACAGCAAGGGCAGGCGTCCATCGGCGCCCAGCAGCGCGAAACGCAGCATTTGCAGCGCGGACTGCACGCTGCGGTCGCGGATGGTTTGGCGGTCGCCGGTGAACTGAAAGCGCCTGATGTTTGCCGTGACGTGCTGCTGCGAGATGCGTGATGCGTGGGCGATGAAGACGCAGCCGACGGGCTTTTCCACAGTGCCGCCGTCGGGGCCCGCGACGCCGGTGATCGAGAGCGCGTGATCGGCGCCGCTGCGAGTCAGCGCGCCGCGCGCCATTGCGTCGGCGACTTCGGGCGACACCGCGCCTTTGGTTTCAAGCAGCTCGCTGGTGACACCCAGTTCGCTGCCTTTCATCGCGTTGGAGTAGGTCACCCAGCCGCCCAGGTAATATGCGCTTGAACCGGCGACATCGACGATCGACTTTCCGAGCCATCCGCCGGTGCAGGATTCCGCGGACGCGAGGCGTTGAGCTTTCTCCAGAAGCAGTTTTCCGACGGCTGAGGCGAGCGATTCGTCGCCCCGGCCGAAGGCGTATGCGCCCCACGCCTGTTCGACTCGAATCGCATCGTCGCGCACGAGCGGCTCGACTTCGCTTCGCGGCCCCTGCGCGCGGATCCGCGCCGAGATGATTCCGTCGCTGGCGGTGGTGCCGACAAGTGGCGAGCGATCGCGATGCATCATGTCGCCCAGGCGCGCCGCGGCGCGGGATTCGCCGAGGCCGTAGGCAAGAACGGCCGCCGTGACGATGCAGGTTCCCTGTCCAAGCTGTTCGAGTTCGGGCACGATGTACGTCTGCGCCATGGGCTGCAATTCGCGCGGCGGGCCGGGAAGCGCGAACACCAAACAGTCGCCGATTCGACCGGCCAGCCCGGGCGCGGTGCCGTTGGCGTTGGGCAGGCAGCGCATGGTGCGCGGGCGCAGCGCCTGGCGGCGGTTGGACAGCGGCATCTCGGCCTTTCGTGCGGAGAACCAGCGCTCGACCTCGACGAGCGCGACAGCGTCCTCGACAAGCTCCTCGCCGGGCGTCGCGACATCGCCGAGCGCGTGGCGCGTCAAGTCGTCTTCGGTCGGTCCCAGGCCGCCGGTGATTACGACAATCTCCCGGTCGGTCGCCAGCTCACGAACGGCGCGGGCGGTCGCGGCTCGATCGTCGGCGACGGTGCGGTGTTCGGTGACGAGCACGCCATGCTCAGCGAGCAACTGCGAGAGCCAACGCGAGTTGGTGTCGAGCGTCTGGCCGAGCGTCAATTCGTCGCCGACGGAAAGGATCGCGCCGCGCATGTCGCGGC
>CAZLDF010000225.1:0-3333 GCA_964558095.1 uncultured Isosphaeraceae bacterium
ACTCGAGAAGCTGCTGCTGCGCGAACTGGATCATCGCATTCGCAACAATCTGAGCACGCTCCTGGCGCTCGTCGATATGACCCGTCGCACGTCGGAAACGAAGGAGCAGTTCACGGAAGCGCTGCGCGGTCGGATTCAGGCGATGGCGATGGCGCACGCGCTGCTGTCGCGCTCGGGCTGGACATCGACGAACCTGCGCGACCTGCTTCGCTCGCTCATGCCCGGCGACGTCGAGAGCGCGTTCGAGTTCACCGGCAGCGACATCGCCATTCCGCCGGAGAAGGCTACTTCCGTCGCGATGGTTTTTCACGAGCTGATCACCAACAGCCTGAAGTACGGCGTGCTGGGCGCGCGAACCGGCCGCGTCGCCGTCGATTGTCACGCCGAGGTCAACGGCGAAGACCGCACCACGCGCGTCACGGTCGCGTGGCGCGAGCACGGCGGGCCGGTGATCGAAGTCAAGCCCGTCGCCGGCACCGGCACGTCGCTGGTGCGCGGCCTGACCCGCGCCGATCTCGCCGGCGACGTCGAGTTCGGCTTCCCGCCAACAGGCGCGCACCACCGCCTGACGATGGTGCTCGGCGATACCAAGAAACGCATCGCGACTTCGCACCCCGCCAAGGCGGAGGTCGCCGATTGAGCGCTGCGCCGGCCCCCGAGCGGACGAAGCGTCGGCGGCCCTGAGAAAAAGGTGTCAGCTGAAAAAGGTGTCAGGAGCCGTTGTTTTGCTTGATCCACAACTGTGACATCATGCTGCATCAGGCCGAATCTCTCGATCGTCGGAAGCCGGGGCGTGGGGGTCGGCTTCGAGACCGACATCCCCGGATGCGGATGCCCCCCTCCCCCTATCTCACATCCTCTTCCATTGCCCGGCGCCCGAAGGGCTGCTCGTGCGCGCGGCGTCGAGGCAGATCGCGCACGACGCCGACAGAGTCGGTTGATCGACGATGTCTTCGCGCGCTGCGACATCAACATGAAACACCTCACGGGCAGACCTTCGGCCTGCGATGAGCCCGCGTCCGCGCACGGGGCTGGCAGTCGCCGCGGCGACCTTCAGCCCCGGCTGCTGACGACGAGCCCTTCGGGCTTTGACGTCGCCACGCGATCGCAAAGCCGCCACCCCAGCCGCCGGTCTGCACACACGGGCGAGACGCCTGTTCCACTGCGCCAAAGAGAAAGCGCGCGCAAGCGTGACGCTCCTCACGCTGCAGCGCTGGACTTCGGCCAGCCGTCGGGGACAATCTTGAAGAGTCTTGAGGGGGTCAGAGGTCAGAAGTCGGAAGTCAGCGGTTCGGGCCTCCGCCATCGCAAACGCGCTCTTTGACAACCCAATATCACTTCCCTCCGTGTCTCGGTGCCTCCGTGGTTCCCCCCCCGTTCAAACGCCGTGCCAAAGCGCGCGCAGGAGCGTCACGTTTGCGCGCCAACTTTACGTGCGCCTCAAAAAGCGCGCACAAAGTAAAAGGGGCCCTCACGGCATGTTTGCCCAACTTAACAGTTTCTGGTCGAAGCCGGAAGTGCGAAGACCTTAAAATGCGCAGATCATCAATGGACGTAGATATGAAAGCCGTGAGAAATGGCGTTTGCGGCTCACCGGCGTGGGCCGCTCGACGATTAGGCGGCGAAACCGCACGCGCTGGACAGCCGCTCGTGCGCCGATCATCGATGAGCGTCGATATGAAGTCGAGGAGGGCTCGCGCGAGGGCGGCGGCGCTGTACGCAGCACGGCCCTCAGCCCTGGCCCCGCGCCCGCGGGAAGAAGGGGACACGCGGCAGGCGCGCCGCGGTGGGAAGTACCCCGTAGGGGAGTCGAACCCCTGTTACCGGGATGAGAACCCGGCGTCCTGGGCCACTAGACGAACGGGGCGTGAAAACTCAGGTGATTTGAGCATAACTCCGTGCCGGGGAGGGTCAAGTTGGTCGGCCGCGGCGAAGCGACGAAGCCGTCGCGCCCGACAGATTCCGGAACCTCGTCAGTTCGCCCGCATCGCGTCTTCGGCCATCGCGGCCGAGGACGCGATCGCCGGCGAGACGCCGGCGCCACGGATGCATGCCCGGTTGACCGAATCGGCGGTTGTCCTAGCATGGCGGCGATATCAGGAGTCCCGGCGGCGCGGACGCGCCGCCGCAGGAGGTTTCCAGATGCTTCCCAAGCCTCCGCCCCGCGAGGGGCAGGTCGGTTTTCTCTATGTTCCGCCCTGGCGCATCCAGGGGATCAGCGTCGCGGGCGAGCAGACCGTCGTGCAGGTGCCGGAACTGGATGTCTGCTTCGACATCGGCCTCTGCCCGCGCCCGGCGCTGACCAGCCCCTTCGTCGCGATCAGCCACGGCCACATGGACCACGTCGCGGGCCTGCCGTACTACTTCAGCCAGCGCTTGTTTCAGAAGATCGGCGTGGGCACGTGCATCTGCCACCAGGCGATCGAGCCGGCGGTGCGGAACATGATGCGTGGCTGGGTGAACCTCGAGCAGCAGCAGACGAAGTTCAACGTCGTCGGCCTGCCGCCGGACGGGCAGGTGGAGATCAAGAACAACCTGTTCCTGCGGGGGCTGGAGCTGAGCCACACCGTGCCGAGCCTGGGCTACGTCGTGATCGAGCGGCGAAGCAAGCTGCGTGAGGAGTTCGTCGGCTTCCCGCAGGAGAAGCTGCGCGAACTCAAGGCCGCGGGCGAAGAAATTACGAAGACGTTGCAGATTCCTCTGGTCGCGTACACCGGCGACACGCAGATGGCGCCGGCGCTGTTTCGCGATGAATTCGCGACGGCGAAAGTCGTCATCACCGAGTGCACGTTCTTCGACGAGGAGCATCGCTCGCGCGCCACGATCGGCAAACACCTGCACGTGCGCGACATGGCGCAGCTCCTGAGCGTGTGGCAGGCCGAGGCGGTGGTGCTGATGCACATGTCGCGGCGGACGAACATGATGGAGGCGCGCGACCGGCTGCTGGACCTCGTGGGGCGCGACCAGGCGTCGCGCGTTCTTTTTCTGATGGACCATCGCGAGAATCGCGTGCGCTACGAGCGGCAACTGATCGAGGCGTCGGCAAGTCATGGCGGGCGCGGCGGCCGCGGCGCTGAGTGTCCCACGAAATCGTCAGTTCGCAGTTGACTGCGCTGCAAAGCTGCCGTACTTTTGCCGCCGCGGGCGAGGATGTTTCCGGTCGCCGCGCCGATTGGCTTCATGTGCATGAACGAATGAATGCATGTACGATCGTCACTGTTGACATGATCGGCCGATCGGTTTGAGCATGAAATGAATCGTCTACCGGCAATGGGTGGTGATTGCTGATGATTGCGTCTGATTTGTTGTTCTTCTCCTCCGTCATCCGGCGGC
>CAZLDF010000226.1:0-6531 GCA_964558095.1 uncultured Isosphaeraceae bacterium
CGAGCCGCTGCTTGCCTGGGCGCCGCCACTCAGCAGCCGGCGGACCAGTCCAAACAGCAGCAGCGTCGCGCCAAGGTGGATCGCGATGTTGACGATGTGCCACGACACCGTCGAATCGAGCCCGCTGATCATGTAGTTCAGCGTGAACGTCGCTGCGACGACCGGCCGCTGCCGGGAAGAGCCGGAGTCCAGCAGCGTCGAGAAGCTGCGAATGGCGTCGTTCTCGACGATGTTGGTGGTGTCGTCGAAGACGAACACGCCGCGCACGCTGCTGGCGTACGCGCCGATCACGGCGACGCACAACAGCGCGATCCACAGCCAGCGGAAAACCGGGCGCTCGGCCTCGCTTGGCGCCCCCCCCGCCGCTCCCCCCGCCTTCGCCGCCCCCCCCGCCGCCTTCGCCATCCGAGGTTTCTCAACGCGTCTGGTCATGAGTCTGAACCTGCCTCCATGCTTCGCAGTTGCTCGAGTTTTCGCTGCGCGGGCTCGAAGTCCGGCTGCAGCGTCAGGATGCGCTCGCAGATCCTCGCGGCTTCAGCGCGGCGGGATTGCCGCTCCATGAGCACCGCCAGATTGTAATGCGATGCGATGTGATCGGCATCGATCGCGATCGACCGCCTCAAGATCGCCTCGGCCCGCTGATGTTCGCCGATTTGCGTCAGCATGCCGCCCAGGCCGGCGAGGGCGCTGGTGTTCATCGGCTCAAGCTTCATCGCTCTTTCGTAGGCTTCGATTGCTTTCGCCGCATCGCGACGAGCGACGTGCGCTTGCGCCAGGGCCAGATGCGTCCGCGCATCTCGACCGTTCGCCGCCAATGAAATCTCGAAGCGCTCGATCGCCGAATCGGCCCGGCCCGACCGCAGGTGAATCAACCCGATGTTGCGGTGCGCGTCGGCAGCGACGATCGGATTGAGTTCGATGGCGCGCTCGAAGCAGCGGATCGCCTGCGACCAGGCGCCCAGCTCCGCGTAGATGTCGCCCATGCTCATCCATGCGTGCGTGTACGGCCTGGCGTGCGCTGGTTCCCCGCTGAGCTGCGGCGGAATCAGCGTCGCGACGCTATAGGCGCGCAGCGCCTGGCGCAGCACAGCGTCGGCCCGGCGCGGGTCCATCGGCCGCAGCGCTTCCGCATGTTTCCAGCGCTCAAAGCCGAGGTGATCCCACGCTCGCACGTTCGACGCCCGCTGCGCGACGACGTCTTCCCACATCGCGATCGGGTTGGCGTAGAGTTCGTTGCGGAGATATGTCCGAATCGCGAGTGCAGTGGTCGCGATCGCGATGATCGCGCTGCCCGCCAGCGCCAGGTCGCCCCGGCGACTCTGCATCGGCGCGATTCGCCGCAGCGCCGCGGACGCCAGCAGCACCACCGCGGCGACGACGGCGATCAGCGGCAGGTACATGCGATGCTCGGCGGCGAGGTCCTTGATCGGAATGAACGAACTCGTCGGCGCCAGAATCAGAAAGAACCACGCCCCGATGAAACCCAGCGCCGCACGCCTGACCAGCAGCCATGCCGTCACGCCCAACAGCATCGCCACCACCAGCAGCCCCGGCAGAATGTCCGCGATCTCCCGACTCACCGGCCAGGCGTAATCAAAGCACAGGTGCTGCGGCCAGAGGCTCAGGCTGATGTAGCGCACGATCACGTTGCCCTGATTCAGCAGATACGCCATCGGGCTGACGCCTTCATAGGAGAATCCGACGGTGGCGCGCTCCGGCGGGCGATCGAAGCTCAGGATGCCCTGCGGTTCGCCGGTGAAGAGCAGCAGCAGCCACGTCCCCGCCAAGCCGATGTAGAAGACCCGGCGGGCGCGAAGCGCGCGACTGAACGAGCCGCTGATCAAACATCGGTCCGCCAGCAGGATCATCACCGGCAACGTCACCGCCACGGCCTTGGACCACAGACTCAAGCCGCAGGCGACGATCGACAGAACCAGCCACAGCCGGGACTTCGCCGGCGACTGCACAGCGCGCAGAAAGCAGTAGAAGCACAACAGGTAGAACAAGCCCATCATGGACTCGGCGCGCTGGATGATGTAGGTCACCGCCTGCGTGTTCAGCGGATGCACGACCCACAGCAGCGCGATGATGAACGCCGGCCAGTGCGGCCGATCGACCCAGGGATTGTGTGGGGGCTTGTGTGGGGGATCGTGTGGGGGATTATGTGGGGGGGGGCCGAGCAGGAGGATGCGCCGCACCACGCCGAAGAGCGCCAGTGCCGCCAGCAGGTGCACCGCGAGATTCACCGCGTGATACCCCGCCGGTTCCAGCCCGCCAAGCTTGTAGTTGATCGCCAGCGTCAGCGTCACCAGCGGCCGGCGCCACGCGCCCGCGGCGTTCCATACGCTCGGCAGGTCTCTGACGTCCTCGCTATAGACGATCCGCGCGATGTCGTCGAAGACAAACGTGCCCTGAAAGCTGTTGGCGTAGGCCAGCGATCCGAGCACAGTGATCGCCGCGGGCCAGAGCCAGAGGCGGTTTGGTGATGTGGCGATCTGATGATCTGGTGACTGCTCGTTCTGCCGTTCACGGCTGGAATTCCGGCCTGGCGGCCTGGGCTTGACGAGCCCGGCGGTCGATCCTCCGGAGGGGTGCACCTTTGAGCTTCGCTTCATTTCCCTTCGCCACTTCCTGCCGGGGACCGGCGACATGGTATCGCTCAGCCACCGGAGGGGAATCGCGACTGAATCGAATAAGATGCATCCCGTCAGAACCGCGAATGCAAACGGGCGGAGCAGGCGATTCGCGCATCGCCACCGCGAGTGCGAGCCTCCCGGCCGCGGCTCTGACGGAAGATCGATGGCCCAAATGCATTCACCACAGCAACCCGAAGACAACGACGCCGCTCCGAGTCGCGAATCGGCTTTCGTTGTCATGGCCGCTTACAACGAAGCGGCGGTCATCGCCGACGTGGCGCGGAGCGTCGCCGCGCGGTATCCGAACGTGGTGGTGGTCGATGACGGCTCGAAGGATGACACGTTCGAGCGGGCGAAGGGTGCTGCGCCGTACGTGCTGCGGCATCTGATCAATCGCGGTCAAGGCGCGGCCCTGCAGACAGGCATCGAGTTCGCGCTGCGCCAAGGCGCGGAATACGTCGTCACCTTCGACGCCGACGGCCAGCACCGCGTCGATGACATCGATGCGCTGCTGCGGCCGATCATCGACGGCGAGTGCGACATCACGCTGGGATCGCGGTTCCTCGCCGGCGGGGGCGAGGCGGAGAACATTCCGCGCGCGCGGCGGCTGATGCTCAAACTCGCCGTGCTCTTCACGCGCGTGTTCAATCGCGTGCCCGTCACCGACGCGCACAACGGTCTGCGGGCGTTTTCCCGCCGGGCGGCTGGGCGAATCGACATCACCAACGACGGCATGGCGCACGCCAGCCAACTGCTCGATGAAGTTCGGCGGATGAACCTGCCGTTCCGCGAAGTGCCGGTGCGCGTGCGATATACCGACTATTCGCTGGCGAAGGGTCAATCGACGAGCGGCGCGTTTCGCGTCGCGCTGCACTACCTGCTTGGAAGGATTCTGCGATGACCGGATTTCAGATCGTGCTGCTGGCGATTCTCGCGTGCCTGGCCACGATCACGGCCGCGGCGGGGATGCGCGGCTGGGTGACGCTGCGGGCGGGGCTGCTGGGCATGCTGCTGTGGATCGCCGCCGCCGTCGCCGTGCTGTGGCCCGAACTGACCACGCAAGCGGCGAAGGTCGTCGGCATCCGCCGCGGCGCCGACCTGCTGCTGTATTGCACGGTGATCGCGATGATCGTCGGCTTTTTAATGGTCTATGTTCGCCTGCGACGCCTGCGACGCGAGATGACGTTGCTGGTGCGCGAACTGGCGCTGCGACAGGCCGAGCCCTGAGCATTTGCAACCCATCCCCGACCGGAAGTTCGGAAATGGGCTGGGTCGGATTCGAACCGACGTCTAAACGATTATGAGTCGTCTGCTCTTGGCCGCTGAGCTACCAGCCCGGCGGATCATCGTAGGAACGCGGGTGCGGCCGTCAACGCGACGATTTTTCACCGCGCCTGTTCACCGGCGAGAAGGTGCAAAGCTCGCCCGTCCTCCCGAACCGCCCAAAATATGGTTGCGATGAAGGCGCTTCGGCGGTACATTGTTGGCAGCAATTCGGGTGGAAGGGGGCAGACGCAGGAACGCTGCGGAGCATAGGATCGAAGCCGCATCGCGGCCGGCAGCGCGCCGCGGCGGCGCCGTGACCGTTGTGGCGTCGGGGGGAACCTGGTCTTCACATCGATCTCGGGAGCTTTCCACGATGGGTTCTGTTTCGATTCGCCCGACTGTGTCGGCGCCGCGGATGATTCGGGCATTCGCCCGTCGCAGCGCGTCGATCGCGCTGGCCTGCGCCTGCCTCGCCGCGTTCACGTCGAGCGCCCCCGCCGGCGACGGCGTTCATCCCCGCATCAAGCAGCGCCCCAACAATCCACACGAGGCGTCGCAGGGACTGCAACCGACCGCGTGGCTTCGAAATGTGAATCCACTGGAGACGGTGCAGCGGCTCTTCTTGCCGCGACTGGACGTCGCTGAACTTGAGCGCGAAGACCGGCGGCGTGATGAGCTCGGTCTGCCGCCGCGCTTCGCCGTGCCCAACGCCGTGGCGATCTCACCCGCGACGCACGGCACGTGGGAGCAGCTTGACCGCGCGACGTGGCTGTGGCGGCTGCACATCGCGTGCGAAGGCGCACGCAACATCAACCTCGGCTTCACTCGATTCTCCATGCCGCCCAGCGGCAGGCTCTTCGTCTATTCCGCCGACGGCGCGCATCGCCTTCGTGCCTTCACCGCGGCGGATAACGAATCCCACGGCGAGCTCTGGACCGCCATCATCCCATCCGACGAGCTTGTCGTCGAAGTCACCGTCGCCGCCGCCGATCGCGATCGCCTGGCGCTTGATCTGGGCTTCATCAACCACGGCTACAGAGACTTCGGCGGACTCGCGGGCGACGAACGTTCCGGCGATTGCAACGTGGACGTCGTCTGTCCCGAAGGCGACGAGTGGCGATATGAAATCTCCTCCGTCGCGCTGATCTCCATCGAAGGCGAATTCACCTGCACCGGCTACATGGTGAACAACGCGTTCAATGATCGCACGCCGTTTTTCATCACGGCGAATCACTGCGGCGTGGAGTTCACCAACGATTCCACGCTCGTGTGCTACTGGAATTACGAAAACTCCACTTGCCGGCCGGTGGGTTCCTCCGGCGGGGCGGGCGATGGGTCGCTTTCGCAAACCAACACCGGATCGACCTGGCTGGCGGGGCACGCTGACTCGGATTTCACGCTGGTTCTGCTCGATGACATGCCCGACCCGAGCTTCGGCGTCAGCTACGCCGGCTGGGACGCCAATCCCGGCGACTATCCCAGCGCCGTCGCCATTCATCACCCCGACGCGCAGGAAAAACGCATCAGCTTCGAGAACGACCCCACCACGACAACCTCCTACAGCGGCGAAACGACGCCCGGCGACGGCACGCACCTGCGCATCACCGACTGGGACCTCGGCACCACCGAGCCCGGCTCCTCCGGCTCGCCACTGTTCAACCCCGATCATCACGCCGTCGGCCAGCTCCACGGCGGCTTCGCGTCGTGCACCAGCCAGACTTCAGACTGGTACGGCCGCTTCAGCGCATCGTGGATCGGCGGCGGCAATGACCTCACCCATCTCAAGAGCTGGCTTGATCCGCTCGACACCGGCGTGCTGCAGGCCGACACGCTCGGCACGGGCATCGCCGTCTGGCCTCTGGCGCCGGTGCTCCACCTGGGTCACATCGGCGGACCATTCACCAACCCCGCCATCGTTTATGAACTGCGCAACACCACCGGCTTGCCGCTGAACTACAACGTCTCGCTCACCGCCGATTTCGGTCTGTTGCTCAACGGCGCCGCCGCCGACGTCTCCGGCAGTCTGAGCCACGGCGAAATCGTCAACATCACGGTTTCCGTCGGCGGGGCGGTCAACAGCCTGGGCCAGGGCATCTACAACGAGACCATCGTCTTCGAAGACACGACCAACCAGGTGACGTTCAGCGTCAATCACACCGTTGAAATCGACACCGTCGGCTTCAGCGCCGATCCTGCCGCCGATTTCGTCGCCGGCGGCCCGGTCGGCGGTCCCTTCTCCGCCACCGCGACCTACGTGCTGACGAGCACGCGACCCGGACCGATCGACGTCGAAGTCGCGGCGGACCAGCCCTGGGTTTCGATCAACGGCGAGAGCGGGCCGGTCGTCGTGTCGCTGGCCGACGGCATCGGCGACAGCGACAGCGTGGTCATCGGCTTCTCGTCGCAGGCCAATTCGCTGGTCGCGGGCCTCTACGGCGCAACCGTCTCCTTCACCAGCCTCGATGGCGGCTCGGACGACACGACGCGCAGCGTCACGCTCGACGTCGGCCGCTTCACCTATCTCGCCGGCGACGTGCCCCTGCCCATTCCCGACGGTCAGAACACCGGCACCGTGCCCGGGCAAGTCGTGAGCAGCATCAACGTCACCGACGCCTACTGCATCGGCGAC
>CAZLDF010000227.1:0-2919 GCA_964558095.1 uncultured Isosphaeraceae bacterium
GATCTGGATGCCGCGGATGGTCACTATCATGCAAGGATATGAACGAGTGGGTCGCACTGATTATTGGACTGGCCGGCGGCGGCGCCGTCGTCGCATTCTGGATGCTTTTCCGCCGGGCGAAGCTGCAGGCGGAGCTGTCCGACGCGCGGGCGCGGGCGATGGCTTTGGAAGCGACCGTCGAAGGGGCGATGCGAGACATGGAGTCGGTGCGCCGCCAGCGCGATGAGCACGACCAGCGCCGCGAGGCGGCCGTGCTCGAAAGCGCGCAACTGAAAGAGCGCCTTCAGCAGCGCGATCAGCAATTCGCCGAGCAGAAGAAATTGCTCGAGGACATGGAGAAGCGATTCATCGACACGTTCCGCTCGATCGGCTCCAGCGCGCTGCAGGCCAACAACGCGCAGTTCATCGAACTTGCCAGGGCGACGTTCGAGACGCTGATGAAAGATGCGAAAGGCGATGTCGAGAAGAAGCAGCAGGCGATTGACGCGCTGGTGAAGCCCATCAGGGAACTGCTCGAAAGGCAGACGACGGCGCTGACCGAAATCGAGAAGAAGCGGCTGGAGGACAAGACCGGACTGCAGGAGCAGTTGAAACAGGTCGCGGAAGCGCATCGCAATCTGAGTCAGGAAACGGGGCAGTTGGTGAAGGCGCTGCGGCGGCCGGAGCAGCGCGGCCGGTGGGGCGAAGTGCAGCTTCGCAATTGCGTTGAACTCGCCGGCATGACGCATCACTGCGATTTCGTGGAACAGCAGACGATCGGCGCGCCTGGGGAACGGCTGCGCCCGGACATGCTCATCAATCTCCCCGGCGAGGGTTTGATCGTCGTGGATTCGAAAGTGGCGCTGGATGCGTACCTCGACGCGATCGAGTGCCGCGACGATGAGGGCCGGGCGGAATGCCTGCGCCGCCACGCCAAACAGGTTTCCAGTCACGTTGACGCGCTGCGCAACAAGGCGTACTGGGCGCAAGCGGAGACGCTGGGCAAGCGTGCGCCGAAGCTGGTGGTGATGTTCGTGCCGCTGGAATCGGCGCTGGTCGCCGCGTTGGAAGTGGAGCCGGAGCTGCATTCCAGCGCCATGCAGAAGGACGTGCTCATTGCCACGCCGACGCTCCTGGTGGCGCTGCTGCGCGCGGTGGCATACGGCTGGCGGCAGGAGGACGTCGCGGCGAACGCAAAGGACATCGCCGACGCGGGCCGGGAACTCTACAGCCGCCTGAGCACGTTCGCGGATCACCTCGAGGGCGTGGGCAAGAGTCTGAACGCAGCCGGTTCAGCCTACGACAAGGCGATCGGGTCGCTCGAATCGAGAGTGCTGCCCACGGCTCGAGAACTCAAGCAACTCAACGTCACCACCGAGCCGGACATCGAGGCGCCCAAGCGGCTGCAGCTTGAAACGCGCAAGATCACCGCGCCGGAACTCAAGCTGCATGCCGACGGCGTTGAACGTGCAGCGCTGGGGACGTGATCGGACGCGCTCCCCTTCGCGGACTTCGGGTCGCGGCTAAACGGCGAGGGGCTTCGTGTACAGTCGCCGTCGTGCCCGTGCGACCGCAAGCTGTTGCGCGGTGCGAGATTTCAGTTGTTGCCGCCGGCGGCGCCCCCGCCCCCCCCACGGCGTTCGGGCCGGCCGGCGCCGGGCCGGCGTTCGGGTTGCTCGTGTCGCGGCTGAGCATCGGCGTCGCCTTCGTCTTGGGCGCCCTCGCCGTTCGACTCACCGGCACCTTCGACCTGTCCATCGGAATCCGAAGCGAGGTCGCCCGGGCGGCGTGAACGATCCGTGTCGTTTTCGGAGTCCGAGCGCGCGGCACTGTCATCCCGACGCGGGCCACCCGGTTGCCAGGGTCGCTGCGGCGGCTCCATGACGACAAGCTCGTCTTCCTTGTCCACGCTGTCGCGATGCGGCGGCAAGTCGAGCTCGCTTGTGACCTCTTCGATACGCGGCTCGCGAAGCAGCACGCGGTCGCCCGCGGCGAGCCCTTCGACGACTTCGACGTAAAGTTCCGACGACCGGCCGAGCGCGACCTTGCGCTGCGCGAACCCGCCGTCCTGCGGGACATACACGAACGCAAGCGGGCCTTTGCGCAGGACTGCCTGCACGGGGACATAAAGCGCATTTTCGACTCGGCCGACGTTGATGCTTGCCTGGGCGCGCATCGACGGCTTGAGACCCTTGGTCTCATCGACGTTCAGCAGCTTGACGCGCACGGTGTAATCGCGGCGATTGGGGTCGCGCCAGCCGCCGCCTTCCGCGAGTACGCCGATGCCGATCACTTCGCCGCGGAGGACGACGTTGGGCAGCGCGTCGCTGCGGATCGTGGCGGTCTGGCCCGGCTGAATCTGCCCCATCAGGGCTTCGTTGACCTTTACGGCCGCGACCATCTGCGAGGTGTCGGGCAGCACGAGCACCGGTTCGTTTCGCGACAACTCCGTGCCGACCTGCGGCGGCTGGCCGTCGTTGCGCCCCCAGCCGTCGCGATCGAGGCTCGATGCGTACACGACGAGGCCGGCGCTGGGCGCTTCGATGACGCACGATTCAAGCTGCTTGAGCAGCTTGTCGAGGCGCTCCTGACGGATTTCGAGGCTTCGCCGGGCGCTTTCGAGGTCGCTCTCGGCGCTGACGACTTCCGCGGACAGCCGGTTTTCCAGCCGATCGCGCTCCTGCTGCGCCTGCTCGAGGTCGGAGTTCTTCTGTTTTTCTTCCTGCTTGTAGGTGTATTCGTTGTACACCGTTTCGGCGAGTCGCGATTCGCGAAGCTGCGCTTCGGCGCGAATCCAGGAGATTTCGTCCGAGCGAAGCTCGTCTTCGCTGATGAAGCCCTTTTCGTGCAGCTTGACGGAGTCTTCGTAGCGTTCGCGCAGGCGGACTTCGTCCTTCTCCGCCGTCTCGATGTCGATGCGAAGGGTGTTGCGCCGCGACA
>CAZLDF010000228.1:0-3370 GCA_964558095.1 uncultured Isosphaeraceae bacterium
TCGAAGACGTCCTGCGGCTGCTGCGCTACGAGCGCGAAACCTGGCAGATGCTGATGGCGAAGCTGCAGCAGGAGCAGGGTACGATCGTCGCTGAAGCCGCGGACGTCTCCGAGCCATGTGCAGCGAATCGAGCAAGATCAGTCTCGGTGACCGGCTGATCGCCCGGCGATTCAACGAAAGCGAACTCGTTGCTCTACGGGCAGGGCCCGAAAGCGCTGAGCGCGGCGGTGACATCGGCGACCGTCACCGCCCCGTCGCCGTCCGGTTGCGGCGAGATGTCCTCCGGGCACTCATCGCAGGGCAGGCCGAAGGCCGTCAGCACCGCAAGCACGTCCGAGATCGTCACCTGCCCGTCGCCATCGGGCCGCGGCGAGATGTCCGCCGGGCACGCCACGGGCACCGGCAGGTCGTCGGGGAACTTCCACGCGACGGTCACGTTGATGGTGGGAAGCGAAACGACGTTGTCCACGCGCGACGCCGCCAGCACGTAATCGCCCGGCTGAAGATTCGTGATGCGAAGGTACTCGACGTTGTCCACAGCGCTTTCGCTGACGACGTTTCCGCCGTCGAAGTAGGGCAGGCCGTCGTCGCCGACGAGCGTCTGCAACTCGTCGTTTTCGTCCACCCTCCACAACGTCAGGTCGATGTTGGCGACGTAGGAAGTGCTGTGCGTGCTGTTGGTCAGGCGATTCCACGCTGCGGCGAAGACGGCTTCGTCGGCGAGGGCGGTGACGTCGAAGCGCCAGTAGCGGTCGTCGCCGATGCTGTACGCGCGACGCTCCCAGCCGTTGAATTGTGCGTTGGCGCTGGTGGGCGCCGACGCGGAACTGTCCTGTTCGCCCGCGGTAAGCACCAGGTGCGCGCGGTCGATGTTGATCACCCCGGCGCCGAAGACGTCATCAAGGGGCCGATCGGTTCTTCCACGGTCGGGTCCCGATGAGTCCGGGTTGTTGGTCCACGCGGAATCGTGCGAAGCGCCGGCGAGGACGAAAGCGCGCATCGCGTCGGGCGTTCGCGTGTCGAGATTCGCTGAGACGTTGGGATGGTTGCGCGCCGCGTCCACGAGAATCGCCATGCACGAACTCACCGTGCCGGTGGTGTAGCTTGTCAGCGTTCCCGGCGCGACGATGTCGGGCTTCATGCGGCCGGGTGAATCGGAGCCGGCGGTGTCGGGGTGCTCGTGCATGCCGTCGGCGCGCCCCACGCACAGCGCATTGAACATGTTGACCAGCAGCGGACCCGCGCTCTGGCCGGTGTTGCCCGTTCCGACGCAGAAGAGGATTCCGTCGCGATCGGCGACGACGTCGGCGCGGCGGAGGACGTCGTTGTTCACAGCGAGGGATTGCGCGTCGCCCACCCAACTGTGGTTCATCACCTTGACGCTGCCGGGCGTAGTGAGCGGGGCCACGGCGCTCGGCGCGCCGACGACGCGCAACTGCCCCGCGCCCAGCCAGTGATTGGCTTCCCACAGATAGACCGTGCTGATGCCGGTGCTGAAGCTGAGATTAGAGCCGTAGTAGCGGAACGCGACTTGGCGGGCGTGGGTGCTTTCGCCGGTGGCGCCGCTCTGGAAGTTCCAGCTTGTGACGTGGCTGAACTGCGAGAGCGTGGTGTTCGGCGCGTAATCGCCCTGGGCGTCGGGCGCTTCGATTTGGGCGACGACGACGTCCGTGCCGTCGGGCACATTGCCCGCGCCCAGCCGCGCCGCCAGGTCGTCATAGCCGATCTGCGCGCTGGTCGAGCCTGCGTACGCCGCCGACGCCCCGGCCAGCGACGCCAGCAGCGCGAACAGTGGAGCGACGAAGCGGCTGCGTGCACCTCTCTGGCGCTTTCCAATCATGATCTTCTCCCAGCCCCCCGGGGCATGCGGCGACCGTCTGCCGCGACGACTTCCAAGGCCTCGCCTCTGCCACGTCCGCGGGGCTCCTTCAGAGTACCCGCTTCACGGCCGGGCGGGCAACGATCTTCCTTGAAGATACGTCGCGGAACGCTTCGCAGGTTTCACCAGACTGAATGTGCGACGCGGGAGGCAGTCGCCTGGCGCCGGGGGACAGCCGATAACGGCCTTTTGCCCCTGTTTGACTGTGAGTGGGTCAGGGGCCGGGAGTCGGCATTCAGAGTTCAGGCGCTGCGGGGGATCGGGGGGCGGAAGCGTCCGGCGAATCGATATCTGGCCCGCGTGGCTATCTCCGAAGCTCCGCTTCGATCTGCGCCAGCATTCGGTTTTCCGTTTCGAGGTCGCGCGCGACCACCTGCCAGAACTGGTTCGGCCAGGCGCCCTCTTCGCGGTCCTCGGGAAAGACTCGCGTCGCTGTGGTGGCCTTTCGCGTCCAGGTGCTGCGGCGCTGGCCGGGCTGGTGTGCTCGCTCGAGGGCGACGATGACGCGAAGCTCGATGGGGCCGGCCCAGGCCGTCAGGTCCGCTTCGCCGCCGCGCTGGCCGGTGAAGTCCGGCCCCGCCATCGCGCCGGCCTTCGCCGGTTCCGCGGTTTCGGGCGGCTGCTCCGCCGGCGCGAACTCGAATCGCACGCGGCGCCGCTGCAACGCGACTGTGCCCTCGACCATCTGCTCGAACTCGCCGCGATTCCAGTGCCACGGCTCACACAGGGTCGGAGCGAAGACAGGTTCGGTCTCGATCAGCCCGCTGCGACGATCGCGAATCGTCGCGACGGTTCCGCGATCACGAGCGATCGCGAGGGCGGCGTCGAACGCTTGCGCGTATTGCCCGGGCGCGATGAGCACATGATCGGAGACTGCCGCGCCCGGCGCGGCGCAGCCGATCGCGTTGAGCGCGAAGACGACTGAACAGGCGATGATGACCAAACATCGAGCGGCGATCGCGAGCATGACGCCGCGAGTGTATCGCGCCCGGTGCATTCCTGGCCCGCGGCGTCCTCGAAGCTTGCGGCGGCGAGCAATCGCAGTGTCGGGTTGCACGGCTCTCTCTAGGCCGACGCGGTGCAGTCGCCCCAGCCACCCCGCCAGCGACGCCGCGACCGCCCAGCTTCGAAGGGACGTTCCCCTTCTTGAAGTTCGTGCCGTCGTTCGGCGCGGGTCAGTGGAACGACCCGCCGGCCTGGATCATGTCGTCGAACTGGGCGAGGCAGGCCGGGGTGCAGGCGAGAAGCTCGTCGAAGGGGAAGGCCTCGATGCCGCCGCAGCCGGAGGAGGCGATGACATGATCGGGCGAGCCGGGCCCGTCGTCGGCGGCGAAGTAGATGCCGTCGGGTCCGGCGCTGATGAGGACGAACGCGCCTCGAGGCGAGCCCGGGGCGGCGTCCATGGGGTCGGCGACGGGCGGGCCGCCGCGAAGGACCTGGGCAAGCAATCGCCGCGACATCCCGTTGTCCACGCCGCCGCCCTCACTGTTG
>CAZLDF010000229.1:0-2961 GCA_964558095.1 uncultured Isosphaeraceae bacterium
ATCGAGACGATGTCGCGGAGTTCTTTCGGGTGCCGGCGCGACGGGCGTAGGCACGCAGGTCAGGAGAGATCGCATGGTTGCGAACAACGAAGGTCATGAAGACCGGTATGAAAGCGACGAGGAAGGGCAGGTGGATGAGCCGTCCTCCATTTACGACTCGATCTCGGTCCGCCAGGAACGTGCGATCATCTGCCTGCTGTCGGAGCCGACGCTGGCCAAGGCCGCCGATGCCGCGGGCGTGGGCAAGCGCTCACTCACGCGGTGGATGGACAAGCCCGCCTTTGCCAAGGCGTACCGCAAAGCACGCCGCGATGCCTTCGGCCAGTCGATCGCTCTGACTCAGCACTACGCACCTCTGGCCGTGAACACGCTGGCGACGATCATGGCGGACAAGCAGGCGCCGGCCCACGCACGCGTCACGGCGGCTGCATCACTGCTGAAGTTCGGTCGCGAGGGCCTCGAGCTGGATGACCTCGCGCTGCGAGTCGAGGCGCTGGAGGAGGCGGCGGGCGCGAGCGACCCGCGCGTCAACCGCCGATGAGCATGATGGCGAGACGAATCGGCAAGCTCGTCGATCGGCTGGAGGGGATACAAGCCGCCGCCAGTGCGGCAGCGCAGCGGGAACAATCGCGTCTGGTGATGAACGCCGTGTTCTGCGATCCGGAGGCCGTAAGGGCCTGCGAGCGGCTCGCTGAAGCTCAATTCGAGCATGGTGAGCACAGCCCCGAAGCTCAACAGGCATTGGAGCAGGAGTCGCACATCTTGTTGAAATACATGAGCGCAGAAGCCATCGAGCGTCTGGAGGCGGAGGCAGCCGAGAGGGAATCGTGCAAGCGTCGCAAGCGTGATGCGAGACCATGATCGACTCACTTCACAGGCGAGTGCGAACGCTGGAACGGATCGTTCCTGTGACATTGCCGCAGTTGACCGATCGGCTGCGAGAGCGGCTCCAACTGGTGAAGCGATTTGTGGGTCAGACGATTGAGCACGCCGCTACGCTGCCGCCGCTGGACGACGATGGGACGGTGGCGATCGGAAGTGAAGCATTTCGAATGTGGTGGCGTGCGGCGAGGATGCCGACGCCATAGCGCCGAGAGTTGTCATGGGCAGGATCGAATCAAGATTGAAGCGGCTGGAGCTGGCGCTGCACGTCGGCGTCGTCACCAAGAAGTGTTGGTCATGCGGGCACCTGAAGATGAACGGCGACTCGGGCCGGCTGGGCATGTGGGTCATGCTGACGAGCAAAGAGAACCCGACGATACACAACTGCTGGTGCAAGGTGTGCTGCAAGAAGTTCCGCGGCGTGCTGGATGAGCAATCGCGGACACTTCGCGAGGTGTTCGAGACGCGCGTGTTCCCGGGCGTGTGATCGCCGCCAACGAAAAAGCCCGAAGCCAGCGCTTGGAAGCGCTTACTCCGGGCGTGGGGGGTCAACTAAAGCATAGGCGCCGTGACTGGGGCGTCAAGATGCGATCACACAATGATCCCACGGTAGCAACCTCACGGGCACGGACCGTACGAAGTGAGAGCGGCGATGATGTCGGCGATTGATATCTGCCCATCGCCATTGGGGGGGGGCGGTGCGATGTCCTGCGGACATTCATCACACGGCAGACCGAACGCGGCGATGACCGATTCGACATCGAGAAGGTTCACAATGCCGTCGCCGCCCGGCGGCACAATGTCCGCCCGACAGACGCCGATGCCGCCGTTGAGTTGAACCGCGACGGAACCGAGTGCCAAGCCGCGGCGGGAACTTCCCTCGCCGTTGATCGTGACAAGATCGTCGTGGTTGTCGTTGTTCACATCACCGCTCAGGACAATGAGCGGGTTCGTGTCCTGCCCGAGAACCTCCGGCAGCAGCGCCAACGCAATCTGCCCGCCGGGCTGCTCGCTCGTGTCGTTGCGCAGCAGCCGCACCACGCGTCCAAGGTCAGGATCATCGACAATGATGGCGAGATCGGCATCGTCATCGTTGTCAATGTCGGCGCTGGTGATCGAATCAACCGGCGCGTTCAGAGGCAAGTGGATGGGTGATCCAATCGTGCTGTCTCCCCTCGAGAGCGCAAACGTGATGCCTCCACCCGCCACATCGTCGTTAGCAATGACAAGGTCGAGGTCCTTGTCGTTGTCGAGGTCCTCGGGATTGATGCCCACCGGCCGAGCACCCGCGGGAACGATCTGTCCCGGCGTCAGCGTGCCGGAGCCGTTGTTGAGGAATGTGCGAAGCTGTGCATCGCCCGAGCTCACGACGACGAGGTCCGATGGACCCGTGGAATCCGCGGTCAGATTGATCGCCGCCACGTCGGCAGGCCCGCTTCCAGTTGCAAGCGAGTCACCAAGAGTGAACGCGCGCGCCAGTTCGTTGATCAGGAGCCGGACAGTGTTATCGCCGCCGTTCGCCACGGCGAGGTCGATGCCGCCCCCTCCATCGAAGTCCGCGGCGGCGATGGCCGCCGGCCCATCGCCGACATCGCTGATCGTTTGTGCCAGCGAGAAGTTCCCCCTGCCGTCGTTGGCCAGAATCGAAACCGAGTCATCGCCTTTGTTAGCGACAGCGAGATCGATGGAGCTCCCGCGATCGAGTGTCGCCGCCAGAAGGTCCGATGGCGCTTCGCCGACATCGATCAGCGGCAACTGCGTATAGCTGTCACCCGCGCCGCCTTCGTTGAGCAGGATCGCCACGCCGTCCAGTGATGGGATCGCGACAGCGATGTCGAGGAACTGGTCATTGTTGAAGTCGGCGAGCACTGCCGCGGATGCGATTCCATCGACGGAGGAAAGCGACGGATCGTCGAGGTTGAGGTTGCCGCCAAAGTCAACGAGTGTGACGGTCACGCCCCCCCCTTCTCCGGTCCCCCTCTCCCGTTGGGGGGGGTGGGAGAGGGCTGGGGTGAGGGCGTGGGCGCCCCCCCCCCCCCGCGCCCCCGGCCCGCCGGGGCCCGGCGGGGGGGGGGGGGG
>CAZLDF010000230.1:0-3518 GCA_964558095.1 uncultured Isosphaeraceae bacterium
CGCTTTCTCAATTGCGCAGCCCATGCGGACGATGACGATGCTGACCGCGCTTTCACACATCGTCGTGTGCGCGCACAGGGAGGCGAAGGAATGGCCTTGTCGATGTTCTCGGCCCAGGTCTCGCCGATCGCGATCGACTTCGGATCCGCGTCGGTGAAGCTGCTGCAGATCAGCCGCGACAATCCCGCGCAGCTGATCGCGGCGGTCGAGCTGTCCGTGCCGGACGCCGCGCGCCACAGCGCCAACACCCTCTTCGAGTTCTACAACCGCGAACTGCCCAAGGCGCTCGCGTCCGGGAAATTCAAGGGCAAACGAGCCGTCAGCGCGATTCCCAGCTCGCAGACCTTCATCCAGCACATGCAGATTTTGCCGACCGACGGCGTGAGCAACGACGACCTCATCAAGGCGCAGCTTCAGATGCACCTGGGCGTCTCGCCCGCGGGCATCGTCGTGCGATCCCTGGAGATGGGCGAAGTGAACCGCGGCGGCACGACGCGCATGGAGATGATCTGCTTCGCGATCTCGCGCGACACCGTGATGAAGTTCGTCGATCTGCTCAAGCGGTGCAAGCTGGAGGTGGTGGGCGTGCACACGGAGCTGGTGGCGATGGTGCGCGCGTTCGAGCACCTCTATCGCCGCCGCGACGACGACCAGATCACCACGCTCTTCGTCGATCTGGGCTGGGGCGGAATGCGCGTGGCGGTGACGCACGGGCGCGAGATCAAGTTCGCGCGGTACGCGCCGGTGGGCGGGCGTCACTTCGACC
Source organism: uncultured Isosphaeraceae bacterium (assembly GCA_964558095.1). Classification (GTDB taxonomy): domain Bacteria; phylum Planctomycetota; class Phycisphaerae; order Phycisphaerales; family SM1A02; genus CAZLDF01. The sequence continues at coordinate 767 of CAZLDF010000230.1, forward strand.
AGCTCATCGCCGGCGCGCTCAACTGCGACATCGCCAGCGCCCGCGGGCACCGGCTGGCGTTCGAGTTCAACCAGCCCCCGGCGCTGGCGGAAGCGCGGGCGAAGTCGCAGGCGCCGCGCGTCGCGGGCAACGCGATTCTGAACACGGCGATGGCGGAGGCCGAGGCGGACCTGCAGCGCTCGACGCGCCAGACCGAGACGGCTGTCGCCGAACGCCGCGGCAGCAAACTGCCGACCGAACTGAAGCAGACGATCGACCCGCGCGTGATTCCCACGACGCAGGGCAACCTCGATCTGAGCGAGCTGCTGGACACGATCACCGACGAAATCGCCATGTGTCTGCGCTATCACCACACGACCTATCCGAATCGGCCGATCGACCGGGTGGTGTTCGTGGGCGGCGAGTCGCGACAGACGTGGCTGTGCCAGCACGTGGTGAAGGAGCTGCACCTGCCGGCGCACCTGGGCGATCCGCTGGCGCGGATGGTCAAGGGGGGGCGGGGCGAGAGCAACATACCGATGGATCAGCCGCAGCCGGGCTGGGCCGTGCCGTGCGGGCTGTGCATTGCACCGACGGATATCTGAGGAATCCAACATGAGCAACTCAACGTTTCTGCCGGAAGACTACCTCGCGCAAAAGGCGGCGCGGCGGACGAACATCATCAGCCTGACGCTTTTCGCGATCGTCATGGTGGCGGTGTTCGGCGCGTTTCTTCTGATGAACCGCCAGTGGCGGCAGGTGAAGAACGAGCGCGAGTCGCTGAACGTGCAGTACCAGCAGGCGGCGATGCAGATCGATCGGCTGACGGAGCTGGAGAAACAGCGCACGCAGATGGTCGAGAAGGCCGAACTGGCCGCGGCCCTGGTGGAGCGCGTTCCGCGGTCGATTCTGCTGGCGGAGCTGGTCAAGCGCATGCCCCCGCGGCTGAGCCTGCTGCAGTTCGAACTCAAGTGCACGGAGATCAAGGCGCCCAAGCCCGCCGCCGACCCCAAAGCGGTCGGCACGCTGAACAAACCTTCGCGTCCCAAGACGCGCGAAGAGGCGTCGCTCGACGCGACCAAGATCGAACCGCCTCGCTATCGCGTTGACATCTCGATCATCGGCGTGGCGCCGACGGACCAGGAGGTCTCGCAGTTCATGCGCGAGCTCAACGCCTTCGAGCTGCTCGCCGACGTGCGGCTGCTGTACTCCGAGGAGCAGGAGATCGAGAGCCGCATGATGCGTCAATTCAAGATCGAAATGGTGATCGGTCCCGACGCCGACGTTCGCACGCTCGAGCAGGTGGATCCCAACGACATGCCCGATCCGATGAGCGACGAGCTTCGGTTCGAGCGCCCCGGCGACAACAACACGGCCCTGGCCGAGTGAACACGAGGAGAGAACAGGCCATGCGATTCGGAATTCATGAATTGATCTTCTTCATCGTGCTGCTGGCGGTCCCGGTGGCGTCGTACATCTACGTGTTCGATCCTCGCCGCGCTGAGATCGCCGCCGCCGAGGAAGAGAACCACGTCAAGCGCGCCCGCCTGGACAAGCTTCAGGAAATGAACACGCGGCTGGAGGACCTGAACCTCGAGATTGACAAGATGAACGCGGCGGTGCTGAAGATCGTCGAGAAGCTGCCCGACCAGCGCGACGTCGAAGGCATCCTCGAGCAGGTGTGGCAGCAGGCGACGGCGCACAACCTCGACCTCAAGTCGGTCAAGAGCCAGCCCGCGCTGCCCGCGTCGGAATACATGGAGCTGCCGCTGGAAGTCGTCATGGAAGGCAACTTCGACGGCTTCTACGAGTTCCTGATCGAGCTGGAGGAGCTGGCGCGCATCACGCGAATTCGCGACATGAAGCTCTGCCGCGCCGGGTTCCAGGAAAACAAGAAGGGTCAGACCTCGCGGCGCACCACGACGACCAAGCAGACCGAGATCATCGACCCCGGCGCGATGGAAGCGCAATTCGTGCTCAGCATCTACTTCGAACAAGGCGCCGCCGGCAACTAAGTCACGGGAGACGGACATGGCAAGTCGATCCGCGAGTCCTCAGGAAACCAAAGCGACGAACATGCCCGTGCACCGGGACAGTTTTGTCCCCGGCTCGGACATCACCATGCCGCTGGGCGCCGGCGACTTCGGCGATGAAACCGCGCTCGATCCGCTCGCCGGATCGGCGGCGGCGAGGAAGATGCCGACCGGCGCGCTCATCATCGCCGGCGTGGTCATGTGCGCGTTCGCCGCCCTCATCTTCATGAAGTTCGTCGCCAGCGCGTCGGCCAAGAACCTCCTCAGCGACGACGTCACCAAGAGCGTCGAGCGCTTCATCGACGTCATCGACGGCAAGGCCGCCGTGCCCGAGGACCTCAAGGGCCTGCTCACCGCTCCGACGAACAGTCCGCTCGCGATCCTCAACCGGGACATCTCCGGCCTTGTCACGCCGATCGGCGACCTCGATCGCGACCCCTTCCGGCTCTTCGACGCCGGCACGCCCGGGAAGACCGTCTCGGTCGATCAGGGGCCCAGCAGCGAAACGCTGCTGGCGCGCCAGCAGGCATCGCGACGCGCCGAATTCGAAACGGCCGGCGCCGGCTTCCAGATCAAAATGGTCATGGACGGTCCCAAGCCGCTCGTCAATCTCAGTGGAACGATCGTCGGCGTGGGACAGACGATCCTCTCGCCTCGCGAGGGAATCGAGTTCACCGTCATCTCCATCGAAGTCGATCGCGTCGTGCTTGAAGCTCGCGATGACGAGATCGACGTCGTCA
>CAZLDF010000231.1:0-2646 GCA_964558095.1 uncultured Isosphaeraceae bacterium
GCGGCTTGCGCGGCCGAGGCGGGCGACCAGACCGCGACGGCCGTCGATCGAATTCGCCGGTGTTGCGAATTGGTGCCGTTGTTTGGGCTTCATAACGGAGCTTCGAGGCTTCCCGATGCGCTGGCCTCGCTGGCGAAAGCCCGCGGGTCAATTCGAATCGACGAGCGCCACCGACTTGTTCGGTGGCCTTCGATCCGTCGCCCGCGTCGCCCGAACGTCCGAAAACCGCCGGTCTCATTCGCCGCGCGCCCGACGGTCCGATAGAAGCGGCGGCGGCGGGCGGGCATCGCGGCGAACGCGATTCTCGACGGGAAAACCACGGTTTTGCCCGGTCAAGCCCGAATCGTGCGCTATATTTCACAAACACGCGGCGGCGTTTCCGCGTAAGCAATAGTGGGACAGGATGGTGTCGAGATGAGAGAGCGTGTCGCCATTGTCGATGGCGTCCGCACGCCGTTCTGCAAGGCGGGCGGGCCATTGGCGGATGTTGAAGCCGACGACCTCGGCGCGATCGTCGTGCGCGAGTTGCTCGCGCGAAGCTCGATCACGCCTGACATGGTGGACGAGGTGATCTTCGGCAACGTCGCGCAGCCAACGCGCGCCGCCAACGTCGCCCGCGTCATTGCCCAGAAGGCCGGCCTGCCCAAGACGGTCATCGCCCAGACGGTCCATCGCAACTGTGCCAGCGGCATGCAGTCGATCACCACCGCGGCCCGACAAATCCTCACTGGCGAATCGGAAATCATCGTCGCCGGCGGGACGGAATCGATGAGCCGCATCCCACTGCTCTTCAGCGACAAGATGACGAAGTTGTTCACGCGCTTGATGAAAGCGCGCACGCTGAGCCAAAGATTGAAGGCTCTTGCGGGCTTTCGCCCGTCGTTTCTCAAGCCCGTCATCGCGCTGCAGCAGGGTCTCACCGACCCCATCTGCGAATTGAATATGGCGGAGACCGCGGAAATCCTCGCGCGGCGGTTTCACATCACGCGCCACGAGCAGGACGAATTCGCGATGCGCAGCCACCATCGCGCGATCCAGGCGAGGCAGGCGGGTCGCCTCGACGGCGAAATCGCGCCCGTCATCGCCCCGCCGCGGTATGAGCGAGCGCAACGCATCGACGACGGCCCGCGCGAGAACCAGTCCATCGAAGCGCTCGCGAAACTTTCGCCGTATTGCAACAAACAATCGGGCACGGTGACGGCCGGCAACTCCTGTCCCATCACCGACGGCGCCGTCGCCGTGCTCGTCATGAGCGAATCCAAGGCCCACGCGCTGGGACTGCACCCGCTGGGTTATCTCACGGCGTGGTCGTACGCGGCGCTCGACGGCAAGCAGATGGGCCTCGGTCCCGTCCACGCGGCGGCGAAACTCGAAGACGCCACCGGCCGCCGCATCGATTCCTACGACCTCATCGAACTCAACGAAGCGTTTGCGGCGCAGGTGCTCGCCAATCTGCGCGCGTTCGAATCGGAATCGTTCTCGGTTGAGGAACTGCATCGCAAGCGGCCGCTGGGCGCGATCGACCCCGACAAGCTGAACGTCAACGGCGGGGCGATCGCACTGGGCCACCCCGTCGGCGCATCGGGCACGCGAATTGTGCTGACGCTGCTGCGCGAGCTGCGCAGGCGAAACAAACACCTCGGGCTCGCCACGCTCTGCGTCGGCGGCGGGCAGGGCGCGGCCCTGGCGCTGGAGGCTGCGTGAAGAACATGAAACCCGCATGGACGCTTCATATCGACGACCAGTGGATCGCCTGGCTCACGCTCGACGTGCCCGGCGAAAAGGTCAACGTCTTCACGTCGCACGTCATGCGCGAGTTGGATTCGCTGCTCGATCAGCTCGCCGAGAACGAATCGATCAAGGCGGTCGCGATCCGCAGCGGCAAGTCCAAAGGATTCATCGCCGGCGCCGACATCAACGAGCTGGCGACGATCGGCGACGAGGCCGACGCGCGCGTCAAGGCCACCACCGGCCAGGCTGTGTTCTCGATGCTCTCGCTTCTGCCCGTGCCCACCGTCGCGGTCATCAACGGCGCGTGCATGGGCGGCGGGCTGGAGCTGGCCCTCGCCTGCCAGCATCGCCTCGTCACCGACAATCCCGACACGAAATTGGCAGCGCCGGAAGTCAAGCTTGGCATCCTGCCGGGCTGGGGCGGCACGCAGCGCCTGCCGCGATTGGTCGGACTCGCCGCCGCGCTCGACATGATCCTTTCCGGGCGCGATGTCTCCGGACGCAGCGCGTACAAAATGGGACTCGCTGACGGCGTGGTGGCGCAGGAATTCACGCAGGAACAAACGCAGGCGTTCATCGAGAGAATCCTCACCGCTCGCGGTAAGCGCGATGTGCTGTGGCGGCGCGCGAAGGCGCGCCCAATGTTGATGAAGCTGCTCGAAGCGACGGCCCCCGGCCGGGCGCTGATGTACGCGCGAGCGGCGCGCGACATCAACAAGAAAACGCATGGCAATTACCCGGCCCCGATTGAAGCGCTGCGCGTCCTGCGCGAAACCCATCGCAAGACATCGCTTCCCGATGGGCTCGAAGTCGAAGCCAGCGCGTTTGCAAGTCTCGCGTGCACCGACGTCAGCCGCAATCTTGTGTGGCTGTTCCAGGCGTCCAAGCGACTGGCGAAGTCGGGCGCGGCGGGCG
>CAZLDF010000232.1:0-3232 GCA_964558095.1 uncultured Isosphaeraceae bacterium
GCTCGATACAGCCGGGGGCAATCTCCCGCACAACATCGTCGCGGATGACGAATGGGTGCACATCATCGCCGAGCCGGGCGCGGGCACGTATGTGCGCCGGCCGGTCCCGAACGGCCCGATCGGGCCGCCGTGCGCCGCGGACATCGTCCCCCCCCCAAAGGGCGATGGGGAGGTTTCGATCGCCGACGTCACGTCGGTGCTCACCGCCTTCGGCCAGCCGTGTGACGGGGGATGCGCCCAGGACATCATGCCCCCGCCTGATGGCGACGGTCATGTGACCATCGCCGATGTAAACGCGGTGATCGCGGCGTTCGGGCCGTGCGCGCGGTAGCTGCGAACAGCTTGGCGAGAAGATGCTTCACGGCCGGGACGGCCGTGTCACTGGAAGCGCGCACCCACGGGCGAGACGCCCGTGCCACCGCCAATACTCGCTCAGTCGATTGTCGCAATCACCTTCAGCTCGATCGCGATCGGCGTGGGAAGCGCGTTGATCTCGATCGTCGTGCGCGTCGGGTTCGGCTTGCCCTCGCCCGCGAAGTGCTCGGCATAGACGCGATTGTATGTTTCGAAGTCGCGATTCATGTCCGTCAGAAACACCAGCACATCGACGATGTTCATCCACGACGAGCCCGCGTCCTCGAGGATCGCCCGCACGTTTTCGAAGCACGAGCGGCACTGCGCTTCGATGTCGTGAGTGACAATCCCCCCCTGCGCGTCGAGCGTCACGCCGGGAATCTCTTCCGTTCCACGCTTTCGCGGTCCGACGCCCGAAAGAAACAGCAGATTGCCGACGCGCTTGGCGTGCGGATAGGCGCCGACGGGCTGCGGCGCGCGGTCGCTCATGATGGGCGTATCGGATGCGGGCACATCACCCTCCAAGCTGAATGCAAACGTTCTTCGGCTCGGTGAAGAATCGCAGGGCTTCGTCGCCCCCTTCGCGGCCCACGCCGCTCTGTTTCATCCCGCCGAAGGGCGTGCGCAAGTCACGCACCAGCCAGCAGTTGATCCAGATGACGCCGGATTGCAATTGCGCAGCGACTCGATGCGCGCGATCGAGGTTTCGCGTCCATACCGTCGCCGCCAATCCATACGGCGTGCAGTTGGCGAATTCGATCGCCTGCGATTCGCTGTCGAACGGCGAGATGGTCACGACCGGGCCGAAGATCTCTTCCTGATTCGTGCGGCAGCGCGGATCGAGCTCCGTCAGAACTGTCGGATGAATGAAGAAGCCGTCGCGACATCGGTCGGGAACATTCGTGTTTCGCGTGCCGCCGCAGAGCACCGTCGCGCCTTCCTGTCGCGCTGTTTCGATGCAGCCGAGCACCTTGTTCATGTGCGCCTCGGAGACGACGGCCCCTTGATGCGTCGATTCATCGAGTGGATCGCCCTGGCGAAGCAGTTTGGTTCGCTCGACGAACTGCGTCACGAATTCGCTGTACGCGGACGCCTCGACGAAAATGCGCGAGCCGCACAAGCAAATCTGGCCCTGATTCGAGAACGCCGCCTGAATGGACGTCTTCACGGCGCGGTCCATGTCCGCGTCAGCGAAGACGACGTTGGGGTTCTTGCCGCCCAGTTCGAGCGACAGCTTCTTGAACGCGGGCGCCGCGATCGACGCGATGGCTCTTCCGGTCGCGGTGCCTCCGGTGAAGGAGATCGCCGCGACGTCGTCGTGGGCGACGAGCGCGGCGCCGGCCGTTGCGCCCCGGCCGTGCACGATGTTCAGCACGCCCGCGGGCAGGCCGATGTCGCGGCAGAGTTCGCCGAGCATGAACGCGCTCATCGGCGTGACTTCCGACGGCTTGCCCACGACGGTGTTGCCCGTCGCCAGCGCGGGCGCGATCTTCCACGAAAACAAATAGAGCGGCAGGTTCCATGGCGAGATGCACGCCGCCACGCCGCGCGGTTGGCGGAGCGTGTAGTTGATCGTCCGCGAATCGGTGATGTGCGCTTCGTCGCGTGTGTGCAGGATGGCGGTGGCGAAGAATCGGAAATTGGCGACCGCGCGCGGAATATCGACGCGGCGAGCCAGCTCGATCGGCTTGCCGGTGTCGATTGATTCGGCGCGCGCGAATTCCTCAAGCCGCGCCTCGATCGCGTCGGCGATCTTCAGAAGCCACGAACTCCGCTGTGCGGGCGACAGCGCCGCCCACGCCGCGAACGCGCGTTTGGCGGCGCCCACCGCGGCGTCAATGTCGGCCGCTCCGCTGTCGGGGTTCTGCGAGTACGTCCTTCCCGTCGCGGGCTCGACGTTGTCGAGATATGCCTGCGACGCAGGAGCAATCAGTTCGCCGTCGATGTAGTTCGCGATCGTCCGCATGGCCGCCACTCACTGCGCCGCGAGGCGGCCGCCATCGACGGGCAGATTCACGCCGTTGACATACGACGCCGCGGGCGAGGCCAGGAACGCCACGACATTCGCCAGCTCCGACGGCTCGGCGAACCTTCCGGCGGGAATCGTGCTTCGCATCTGCTCGGTGACGGCTTCCACATTCGCGCCGGTCTTCGTCGCCTTGGCGCGGATGAGTGAATCCAGCCGCGCCGTCGCGGTGAAACCCGGCAGGACATTGTTGACCGTGATGCCGAAGGGACCAAGCTCGGCCGCGAGGGTCCGCGCCCAGTTGGCGACCGCGCCGCGAATGGTGTTCGAGACGCCCAGGCCGCGAATCGGCATGATCACCGACGTCGAGATGATGTTGATGATCCGGCCGTAGCGCTCGCTCTTCATGCCGGGTGAAACCGCTTGCACGAGCGCCTGATTGCACAAGAGGTGCATGGCGAAGGCGTCGGCGAACTGCTCGGGCGGGGCGTCGATGGCGGCGCCGCCGGCGGGCCCGCCAGTGTTGTTGATGAGAATGTGGATGGGGCCGCGCTGCGCCACGTGCGCCGTCGCCGCATCGCGCACGGTTCGCCAATCGGAAAAATCGACGGCGAGCAGGTCATGTGCCTGCGAATGACTCGTCGAAAGATCGCTGCGGAGTTCGCGCAGCGTCCGTTCATCGCGGGCCACCAGCGTCACCTGCGCGCCCGCGTCGGCGATGGCGAGCGCGCAGGCGCGGCCGATGCCCTGTGTGCTCCCGCACACCATCGCCCGCATCCCCGCAAGTTCGCGGCTTGCCGCGCGCTGATCCATCGGCTCGTGCATGGAGTGACAAGCCTAAATCGTCCGGCGTGATTCTGCAATCTTCAGAACTTGGCGCAGGCTTGTGAGGATTCTTCGCCCGCAGGGCGC
>CAZLDF010000233.1:0-2978 GCA_964558095.1 uncultured Isosphaeraceae bacterium
CATATTGCTGGTCGAGGACAACGAGGGCGACGCCGTGCTGGTGCGCGAGATGCTGCGCCCGATGCTGGCCGAGCGCTGCGACATGTCGCGGGCGAAGAGCCTGCGCGACGCGCTGAAGCTGCTGGAGCGCGGCGTGGTGGACGTCGTGCTGCTGGACCTGTCGCTGCCGGACAGCGTGGGCCTCGAAACCGTCGCGCGAGTCCACGCCGCGGGCGTCGATGTGCCGATCGTCGTGCTGACGGGCAACGAGGACGACGCGCTGGCGATCCGCGCGGTGCAGGCCGGCGCTCAGGACTATGTGCGCAAGGGCGAAACCGACGGCGTTTCCATCACACGCTGCATCCGTTACGCGGTCGAGCGCAAGCGCGCCGAGGCGGCCGAGCGCGAGCGCGAGCTGCTGCGGCACACCGCCGACGCGCTGCAGGAGGCCAAGTCGGCGGCGGAATCGGCCAACCGCGCCAAGAGCGCCTTCCTCGCCACCATGACCCACGAATTGCGCACGCCGCTCAACGGCGTCATCGGCATGACGGAACTGCTGCGCGACACCAGGCTCGACGACCGCCAGCGCCGCTTCGTCGATGCATGCCACGAAAGCGGCAAGTCGCTGCTCGCGGTCATCAACGACATCCTCGACTTCTCCAAGATCGAAGCCGGCCGCCTCGAATTGGATTGCGAAGCGTTCGCCCTGCACCAGTGCATCGACGACAGCGTTCTGCTCATGGCGCATCGCGCGCACGCCAAGGGAATCGAACTCACCTATCACGTCGATCGCGTCGTGCGCCAGCAGGTGCTCGGCGACCACATTCGCCTTCGACAGATCGTCGTCAACCTGCTCAACAACGCGATCAAGTTCACCGACCGCGGCCAGGTCGTGCTTCGAGCCGTGCTCGATCGCCAGACCGAAACGCACCTCACCGTTCGCGTCAGCGTGACGGACACGGGCTGCGGCATCCCGGCCGATCGACAGCATCGGCTCTTCCAGTCGTTCTCGCAGATCGATCGGTCGAGCACGCGCCGGCACGGCGGGACGGGCCTGGGGCTGGCGATTTCCAGGAGTCTCGCGCACGCGATGGGCGGCGAGATCGGCTTCGAAAGCCGCGAAGGCCAGGGCTCGACGTTCTGGTTCAGCGCGCGACTGCTGCGGCGATCGTCGAAGGACTGCGACGTGCTGCGCGCGCCGCCGGAGATTCGCGACCTTCGCGTCCTCGTCGTCGCCGACAATGAAACCGCCGGCAATCTGCTGGCGCAGGCATTCGCAAGTTGGGAGATTCACCCGGACGTCGTTTCGCCGAGCGATGAGGTGCTGCACATGCTTCAGACCGCGGACGCGACGAATCCGCCGTTCGATCTCGTCGTGTTCGACCTGCCCGTGACGGACGGCCCCGGCGCCGATCTGGCGCGCCGGGCGGTTCGCTCGCAGCCGCCGCTGGCGATCCCGGTGTTCATGCTCGCTCCGACGAACGCGGACTGCGAAGGCGAATTCGGCGGCGTCGCGATCGTGCGCCGGTGCCTGCGCAAGCCGCCGAGCGCTTCGGAGCTTCTCAACGCGCTGATCGACACGTTCTGCAGCGGAGCGGCCGCGACGAGGGCCGTGCGATCGTCCGGGCCGGACGATTACGCGCAGCCCGCGGCGGCGCCGCGGCGCGACGAGCGCATTCTCGTCGTCGAGGACAATGCGACCAGCGCGATGTACGTTCAGGAAGTGCTCAAGCGAGCGGGGTTCGAGTGCGAATTGGCGACCACCGGCCGCTCCGCCGTCGAGGCAGTTCGCCGCAAGCCGTTCAACGTAGTGCTGATGGATTGTCACATGCCGGAGATGGACGGCTTCGACGCCACGCACGAAGTTCGCAAGCTGGAAGCCGCCGGCGAACTGACGCCGCGCACGCCGATCATCGCGCTGACCGCCAACGCGGTGAAGGGCGATCGCGAGCGATGCCTGGAAGCGGGCATGGATGACTACCTGAGCAAGCCGGTCGAAGCGCATCTCCTGCTGGCGAAGGTGGAGCAGTGGATGAAGCCGCATGCGAATGGGTCGGCGCGCATGGGTCAACGTAGCGAGTGCGACGCCGCATCGTCACACGGCGCGGCATGCGACTCGAACGCCGTTCCGCCGTGGTCCGGCGCACCGCCGCTGGACGCGCAGATGGTGCTCAATCGCTGCATGGGCGATTTCACGCTGCTCCTGGGAACGCTCGATACGTTCGCGGGGGAATTGCCTCGATACGTACAGCAGCTCGAAGCGGGCCTTCAGGCCAACCGCGCCGAAGCAGTGCGCGAAGTCGCCCACGCGATCAAGGGCGCCGCGGGACTCGTCACCGCGCGCCAACTGAGCGAGATCGCCAGCGAACTAGAAAACCTCGGACGATCCGCACGGCTGGATTCAGTCGCGGAGATGCTCGAGCGTCTGCGCGAGGAAGTCGATCGATGTCTGGGGTTCATCGCCGAGTTCCGTCGGCCCTTTGAGGCGCACGAAGAGCAGGGCGCGAACGAGCGACCTGCCAGAGAGAGTTGGCCCACGCCTTTGAGTGTTCCCACGGAATAGGTGTCCTGGCGCCCGAGATAACCCGGACGTTCGGATTCCATTTCGCCTTTGGCCTACCGCGTTTGTTTGGCCTTCTCCTGGGCGGCAAGCCAATCACGCCACAGCAACACTAGCCAGCCGCTCAAGCGGGAAACCGCCGATTTCAGCGCAAGAACGCAGAAAAGGTTCAACTGGAGTCCCGTCGCTCCGACTTCCACGAAGTGGGGTTTCAACGCGCGTGAACGCGCCACGGCAAGTGTCACTATTCTGTTGCTCATGACGTGGCGGCCCCGCGACCGGCATTCCCCAATCTCCTGCTCAACCTGCCGCTGTGCCGACCGCAAGTGAAAGGCATCGCGCCATGAAGCCATTCACCCTCGCCGTCGAAAATCAGGTGCTCGACGATCTTGAACAGCGTCTGGCGCGAACCCGATGGCCCGATGAGGTCGAACACGCC
>CAZLDF010000234.1:0-5090 GCA_964558095.1 uncultured Isosphaeraceae bacterium
GGGTGAGGGCCGAGCGTCCGTGGGCGCGATTTCCGCCGCACCCTACGGCTCCCCATCCATTCTCCCAATCTCATATATGTACATCGCGCTCATGGGCGCCGACGGCCTCAAGCGCGCCTCGCAAGTCGCGATTCTCAACGCCAACTACATGGCGGCGAGGCTCAAAGATCATTACGACGTGGTGTATGCCGGAGCGCATGGCCGGGTCGCACACGAATTCATCGTCGACTTCCGCACCTTCAAGAAGTCCGCGGGCGTCGAGATCGACGACGTCGCCAAGCGACTGATGGATTATGGCTTCCACTCGCCGACGATGTCATTCCCCGTGCCCGGCACGCTGATGATCGAGCCGACCGAGAGCGAATCGAAGGCGGAACTCGATCGATTCTGCAACTCGCTCATCGGCATCCGCGAGGAAATCCGCGCGATCGAAGAGGGCCGCATGGACCGGTCGGACAACCCGCTGAAGCACGCGCCGCACACCGCGTCGATGGTGAGCGGCGACGAGTGGAAGCACGCCTACTCGCGCGAGCAGGCGGCGTTCCCCGCGCCGCATACGCGCGAGCATAAGTTCTGGCCGCCCGTGGCGCGCATCGACAATCCCTGGGGCGATCGCAACCTCTTCTGCGTTTGTCCGCCGGTGGAAGCGCAGACGAGTTGAGCGATCGAAAGCCCACGGATAGCCATCCGTGGGCTTTCGGGTACGCTGCGCCCGGTGGCTTCCACACTGAACATCGCCCTCATCGGCTCGAAGTTTATGGGCCGCGCGCATTCCAATGCGTGGATGAGCGTCTATCCATTCTTCGGCCCGGACAGGTGCCCGCGCCGTCCGGTGCTGGACACAGTCTGCGCCGCCGACCTCGCGGGAACTCGCGAGTTCGCATCACAATGGGGATGGCGCCGCGCGACCGTCTCGTTCGATGAAGTCGTCGGCAATGCCGCCATCGAGCTTGTTGACATCTGCACGCCCAACGATCTGCACGCGAACCAGGCGATCGCCGCGCTGAACGGGGGCAATCACGTCGCCTGCGAGAAGCCGCTGGCGCATACGCTCGAAGCTGCTCGCGCCATGCGCGACACCGCCCGACGCGCGAAGCGGCGCAACGTGCTGACATTCGTCTGGTTCAACTATCGCCGCTGCCCCGCCGTCGCGCAGATGCACCGCATGGTTCACGGCAATCGCCTTGGCCGCATCTATCACGTTCGCGCGAGCTACCTTCAGGACTGGGGCGGACCTGATACGCCGATGTCCTGGCGTTTCGATCGCGAGCGAGCCGGCAGCGGCGCGCACGGCGACCTCAACGCCCACATCATCGACCTGGCCCGCTTCATCACCGGCGACGAGATCGTCGCCATCGACGGCGCCATCGCCCGCACGTTCATCAAGCAGCGCGCCGTCCCCGCGGCCGGCAAGCGATCGAAGCGAAGAGCCGCATCGACCGCCGATGACTGCACACTTTTTCTCGCGCGATTCAAGGGCGGCGCCGTCGCCTCGTTCGAAGCATCCCGGCTCGCCACCGGCCACAGCAATCGAAACTTCATCGAGATCAACGGCGAGCGCGGCTCGCTTTCCTTCGACTTCGAGCGCATGAACGAGCTGCAGTGGTTCGACAACCAGGCTGAGCCGGCGCTTCGCGGCTGGTCAACTATCTTGTGCACCACGCCTGGCGTGCATCCGTACGTGGACGCCTATTGGCCGCCGGGGCATGGCCTTGGCTACGAACACACTTTTGTATCGCAGGCGGCCGACATCATCGCGGCGCTCAGCCGGCGAAAGCCCCTCCTGCCCCTGCCGGATTTCGAAGATGCATACCAGACGCAGCGCGTGCTCGAGGCGGCGATGATCGCGGCGAGCGAGCATCGCGCGGTGCCGCTCTCGGAGGTCAAGTAGTCATGACCAGCTCCACGCACGACGAGGCGCCGGCCCGGCGCACCGCGCCGCCGACCAACCTGCTCGCCGGGCCCGGCATCATGCTTATCAGCGCCGCGATCTTCGGCTATTTCGGCTTCATGACGCTGTTTCCAGAAGTCGATGCGAACACCGGCCAGCTCATCCCATTGGTCGTCACGCTCAAGTGGACGCTGCGCGTCTCCGCGATCGCGTTCTTCGCCGCCGCGGCCATCACGATGGCGAAGTCACTGCCCGGCAATCTTCTCTACGCGGTCTTCGGCGTGTTCTCAGCCGTCGCTTTGCTCGTTGTCGGCGTGTGGGATCTTTCCTCCACCTTCTTCAGCGGCGTGCATCCTTTCCTGCTGTTCCTCTTCGCCGCGTGGAACGGGTATGGCTCATGGACGAGCCTGCGCGCTTTGCTGGCATGGCGCGCGGCGGCGCGCCGGACGCAGCACATGGACGATCGCTTCCAGCCGCCTGACGCGACGTTTCGCGACCGATAACACCAGTGGGCGATCGGCGGCGGCGGCACATGACGCATCCTGATCGGCGCCTCCCGCGATCGCGCGACGCCGCTCAGATCGACGGCGGATTCGGTCGATGAGCGCTGCGGAACCAGGCACACCGGGGAGAATTGTCCATGCCGGACACCGCAGCGCAGGTTGATCAGATCATCGACGCGGCGGCGCGCATCGCGCCGGGGTTCTGCCCGGTCGAGGATCGCCGTCACAGCCGCCGTCTGCCATACAACGCGCCCGTCGCCATCCAGTTCATCGAATCCGACGGCACGCGGCGGCCGGCGTTCAGCGGGCGCGGCCGGGACCTTTCAACCAGCGGCATCAAGATCGATTGCAAGCAGAACGTCGCCCCCGGGACGCGCGGCGTGATTCAACTGGCGCGATCCAACGGGCAGATCGCGCTGATCGGCATCACGGTCATGCACTGCCGCGCCGACGCCGCGTCGAGCGCGCACACCCTGGGCCTGCGGTTCGCGCCGCTGCCCGAGGGCGTCGCGGTCGCCGACTACTGCGACAAGCATGGCCGGCTGATGCTGCTCGACCCCGCGCTGCGGCCCTAGCGAGCCGGAGCCGCGCCGCCGCGCAGGTGTTACAATCCGCGCGGTTCAGCGCATGGACGATTTTCGCTACATCAACGGCACGCTCCACGCGGAATCGATCGCGATGGACGAGCTGGCGACGCGCTTCGGCACGCCGTGCTATGTCTATTCAAGCTCGACGCTGCTCTCGCACTATGACAAGTTTGCAGCGGCGTTCGCGGCAATCGACCCGCTGATCTGCTTCGCCATCAAGAGCTGCAGCAACATCGCGATCTGCCGATTGCTGGCCGAGCGCGGCGCTGGCATGGACATCGTGAGCGGGGGCGAGCTGCATCGGGCGCTGCTCGCCGGCGCCGATCCGGGTCGTTGTGTCTTCGCAGGTGTCGGCAAGACCGACGATGAAATCCACGATGCGCTCGCGGCGGGCGTCGGCTGGATCAACATCGAATCGGATCAGGAATTCGAAGTGGTCCGCGACATCGCGCACCGGATGAACGTCACCTGCAACGCCGCACTTCGCGTCAACCCCGATGTCGATCCCCACACGCACGAATACACGACCACGGGCACGAGGCAGACCAAGTTCGGCATCGACATCGGCGAAGCCAGGGCGTTCTTCGATCGCCACGGCCAGGACACGGGGAGACACTGCCCACTTCGCGGCATTCACCTGCACATCGGCTCGCCGGTCTATGGGCCGCGATCGTATGAACACGCGATCGAGCGAGCGCTCGAGCTCATCGACGGGCTCCGCGCTGCCGGGCACGACATCGAGATGCTCGACGTCGGCGGCGGTTTCGGCGCGGACTATGAGACCGGCCGCTCGCCCGATGCCGCCGCCTACGCGTCGAGCATTGTCCCGCTCTTGCAGGCGGAGGCGGATCGCGGGACGCGGATCGTCATCGAGCCCGGCCGCGCCATCGTCGCCAACGCCGGCGTGATGCTGCTCCGCGTGCTCTACATCAAGCAGAATGGCGGCAAGACGTTCGTGATCTGCGACGGCGGCATGAACCTGATGATTCGCCCCGCCCTTTACGACGCGTTTCACTTCATTTGGCCAGCGCAGGTGGCGGCCGAGCACGAACCCGGCGTTCGACGCGAGCACATGAGCATGCCCGGCCTGCAGACCGTCGATGTCGTGGGTCCGATCTGTGAAAGTGGCGATTTTCTGGCGCGCGGCCGGGCGATTCCACCCGTGCGGCGAGACGACCTGCTGGCTGTTTTCGCGGCGGGGGCCTACGGCATGGCGATGGCCAGCCACTACAACTCCCACCCCCTGCCGGCCGAGGTCCTGGTCGATGGCGACGAAGCGCATCTCATCCGACGGCGTGAAACATACGATGATCTGACAGCGGCCGAGGCCTTCGCCCCGGCCGCCATCCGTGCCGGAGCCGCCGCATCATGATCAAGCGAGAAGATGACGGCTTGTGGATCGTCCTGAAGGAATCCATCGCCTCGCACCACGAGAACGTGTTCACCTGCCTGACCACCAGCGGCGGCCTCACGCGCTGGTTTCCAGTGAAGGCACAGGTCGATCTCCGCCCCGGAGGGACCATCGTCCTCGGCTGGGACAGCAAGGGAAAGCGCAAGACGACGGTCGCGATCCTCGACTACAACCCCGGCGGAAAGATCACGTGGGACTGGTATGCCGGCGCCGACGATCGCCACGCGCCGGTGTATTGGTCCGTCGAGCCCGATGTCGAGGAGGGTTCGATCGTGACGCTGCGCCAGGGCCCGTTCGCCGACGACACCGAATCGCTCATCGCGATGGCGGAAAGCGCGACGACGTGGCAGTGGCAACTGTGCAACCTGCGCAGCAACCTCGAAGCGCAGCACGACATGCGCGCCGTCCGGCCGCTGTGAGTTCGGCCGCCGATGACGGGCTTGAGTGCATCCTCTCCAAGTCCCCGTTGATCTTTGACTGGAGGTGCCAAGCGTACCGCACGATCGCACGGGGGAGGATGAAACACTCATGCCCCTCAAGAAAGGGCGATCTGCGCACGGAACTGGTCGAGGCGGCGCTCTCTATGGCGATCAACCAG
The DNA here is from genome assembly GCA_964558095.1 of uncultured Isosphaeraceae bacterium. Taxonomy (GTDB): domain Bacteria; phylum Planctomycetota; class Phycisphaerae; order Phycisphaerales; family SM1A02; genus CAZLDF01. The sequence continues at coordinate 4,991 of CAZLDF010000234.1, forward strand.
CGCGACCCGCAGCCGGGATTGATCCATCACAGCGACCGCGGCGTGCAGTACTGCTGCGGCGACTACCGCGAGCTGCTCGAGTCATGGGGCATGATCGCCA
>CAZLDF010000235.1:0-4223 GCA_964558095.1 uncultured Isosphaeraceae bacterium
GGCCTTCGCCGTGGCGCGCTTCGCGCACGATCGAAACCTTCGATTCGCGGATCCCCGGTTGGACGGAGACGTACACGTCGCCACTGAAAAGTTCGATGTCCAGCTCGACCGGGCCGACGGTGTTGAAGGCGAGGGTTTCGGTGCGGCTGGTCGGCGGGGCGCAGCCGGTGACGACCGTGATGAACAGCAGAAAAACCAGAGTGGCAGTGCAGTGTCGCGGTCGCATGCGTGTCTCCGAGCCGATTCCCGCCCCAGTGCGATCATATCGGCACGAATCGCCTCTGCCATCGGCTGAATGGACGTGACGGCCGCAGCCGCGGCGGCGCCGCGACCTCCCCCGCGCCATCGACCCTCGCGTACACTTGCGGCATGTTCAGATTGACAACCGTGCACGGTTGGGTCTTTCGCCGGCTCGTCGTCGTCGCGGCATCGATGGCGGCAGCGGCAGTCTTTGCGCTGTCGCCCGCGCCGGCCCGCGCGGATACGTGGATCATCCAGCTCGACGAGGCAGCGCGACAAGAGCCGGCGACCGGCCGCATCATCCTGTTCTTCTCCACGCCGACGATGCACCACTGGAAGACCTACACACCCACCGGGCCGTCATACAACAGTCCGCAGCCCGTCGCTTCCGCAGCCATCGAGAACCTGAAGCCCGGCGAATCGATCACGATCGACGGGTCCACATTTGCGTTCACAGGCAAAGGCGCGGGAACGCTCAACGACCTTCACGGCTCGATGCGCGTTGTCGCAGCGATCGACGCCGACCAGACCGAGCGAAGCTGGGAGCGGGGACCGGGAAATGTCCGCACCGAACCAATGATCATCGAGCTCGATCGTGAAGCGGACGACGTCATCGAGCTGTCGCTCATCAAGCCCGAGCTGAGTTCGACCGACTTCGCGCAGAGTCGAATCCCGAGCGTGAAGTGGATCAAGATTCGCAGCGACATGCTCAGCGCGTTCTACGGCCGCGACATCCATCATCTTGCCGGTGTCGCCCTGCCGCGTGGTTACGCCGACGAAGCGCACGCGGATCGCTCCTGGCCCGCGGTGTACGTGATTCCCGGGTTCGGCGGGGGATTCGGGGACGCCGAGCGATATGCGCGAATGTTCGATGCCGGGTTCGGCGACGTGTTGCCGCCCGCCGTGCACATCGTTCTCGATCCCGATGCGCCGCTGGGGCATCACGGCTTCGCGGATTCCGCGAACAACGGGCCGCGCGGCCGGGCGCTTGTGCAGGAGTTCATTCCGTATCTTGAACGGGAGTTTCGCCTCGCGCCGCGACCAGAAGCGCGCATCGTCACCGGCCACTCCTCCGGCGGGTGGTCATCGCTGTGGCTCCAATTGCAATACCCCGATGTCTTCGGCGCGTGCTTTTCGAGCGCCCCCGACCCGATCGATTTCCGCGCGTTTCAAATGACCAACATCTACGAAGACGACAATCTTTACGTGCACCCCTCCGGGAGCGAGCAGCCTTCAATGCGCAATAACCAGGGCAACGTGCTCATGCTCGCCCGCACCGAGAACCTCGTGGAATACGCGATCGATCCGCACGGCGGCTCCGGCGAGCAGTGGGACGCGTGGGAGTCGATGTTCTCGCCGCGTGAACCAGACACCGGCTATCCGATCCCTCTGTTCGATCCGGTGACGGGCGTGATCAATCGCACCGTCGCAGAAGCGTGGCGCAAGTATGACATCACGCACCTCGTCAAGAGCGACTGGGCGAAATTCGGCCCGATCGTCACGCAGCGCGTCCGCCTGGCCTGCGGCGACAACGACTCGTTCTACCTCAACCGCGCCGTCGAACTGTTCAAGACGCAAGTCGAGAAACTCAACGGCGGCTCGCTCGACGACGACGGCGACGACGCGCCCGGCTACATCCTCCTGGTCAAAGGCGCGGACCACGGGAGCGTTTCCCGCACGACGCATCACCGCTGGAATCACGAGATGCGCGAACACCTGGCCGCACATGATTTGCTGTTTGTCGATGCGAAGACGCAAGCGGGCGACGGCGACGTTGCGCCGATGGAGGCGCCCGCTTCGGATGAATGACGCCACGCAATGATGGAGCTCACTCATGCCCACCAGCAACCCGCAGGACATTCTTCTCAAGCACGAATACTGGGCGACGAAGCAGATTCTCGATGCGTGCGCCAAACTGAGCAACGAGCAATTTCATACGCCGTTCGACATGGGGCCCGGCTCGCTGCACAACACCCTGGCGCACATGCTTGGCGCTTTGCGGGCGTGGACCGACGTGCTGGCGGGGCGCGAGATGCGCCCGCGGCCGGAGGGCAAGCAGTTCTCCGTGTCTGAAATGCGGACCATGCTCGACGACGCCGCGGCCGACATCGCCGGACACGCCGCGGCGCATCCCGTCGATGAAATCGTCACGCGCGAGCGCGGCGGCAAGACCTGGTCGTTCACCCGCGGCGTGGTCATCACCCACATCACCACGCACGGCATGCACCACCGCGCGCAGTGCCTGAACATGCTGCGCCAGCTTGGCGTCAGCCCCCTGCCGCCCTCGAGCGTGACGGAGTGGATGGTGGCGGAGGATTGGCCGCAGTAAGCCGGGTTGGGTTAGCTGAATGAAGGATCGCGACACGGTCAAGAAGCTTGCCTTACAGGTACTTGATGCCATCTGCCGCGGCGACGCGGGATCATTGGGAGACCTGTTGAGCCGAGGCGCGCCGCCCGACGGTTGGTGGGACGCCGTCGAATCCGCCGAACGCGACCGGCAACTGCATCGCGATATGGCGGACATTGAAATGAGCTTGAGTATCGAGTTGGGTCTTCGGGAAGAGGCAACGGTCGCCGCGAACTCGTTTATGGCGGCGTTGGATGCAGAGCATCAGGGCCCGTGCTCCTTCGAAATACCCCTACACCTTGCGGCAGAGTGTGATTCGGTCGAGTGCCTCCAGGTATTGCTTGATGCGGGTGCGGACATCAATAAGAAAGAGCGCTGTGGATGCACGGCACTCTTCGTTGCCAAGTCTGCGCACATGGTCCGCTTGCTTGCGGATGCGGGCATCGATCTGCTTGCACAGTGCATGTTTGGACGAGATGCCCTGCGCGATCGGCTGGAAGACTTCTGCACCAAGTACCGCGAAGAACCGCAATACCCGGTAGATAATCAAGCCGTAGAGGCAGTGTGCGACGCGCTCCTCGAAGTCGGCTTGCCGCTGATTCGACGTCTGGGAAGTTCGAGTCGGCTGTACAACGCGGCGTTCAATGAAAATCCGCTCGCAGTACGCTTTCTACTGGAAACGGGCCATCCTGCTGTGATGAGCGACGATCAATCGACCGCATTGCACGCAATCTGCTGGCACTGGGATTATGGCGATCAGCGCGACAACGACACTCGCGATCTGGTTCGCATGCTGCTCGCAGCGGGGATTGATGCAAGTGTGCGAGACTCATCCGGGAATACTCCGCTTCACGAGTGCTTTGGAGGCGACGGTATCAATCTGGTCGCGGCCGAGGAATTGTTGAAGGCCGGGGCGGACATCAATGCGGTGAACGATGACAGCGAGACCGCCTTGATGCTTCATTACCGCACGATGTTCGAGTATGAACGCGCCGTCCGGTTTGCGCTCGAGCACGGCGCGAGCCCGCTGATTCGGGATAGGCATGGTCAGGACGTGATCGATATAGCGCGGTCCATGATTCGCGGCGAAAGCCCGCGCTGGAGAATCGAGCAACCTGACGAACCGTCGCGTGCAGCATGCGCTTGGAAACACCCGGCAACACCGGGGGACGTTGAGTACCAGATGCTCGCATTGCTTGAACGCGCGGCGGAGACGTTCCGGACTGGCGGGGAGGCATCACCCTTGAAGTGATACACTGTTTGTGACTCGCGCGGGGCGGTCGCCACGATGTCGCGGCGACCTGAGAAGCACCCGTGGAACCTGATCCGGTTCGTACCGGCGGAGGGAACGCGCATGATTTCGCACCACAACAAGAACGCTTCATTGATCGAACCCGTCGACATCGACTTCGCGACGGCGGAGGACGATGCATTCGTCGCCGCGCTGCCGCTGCACGGCGCGCATCAACCCGCAAGCACTGCGGGCGTCACCACGCCCGGTTCCTTCGCGCTCAAAGCCGACATTGGCGGCCCGCTCATGTTCGCCAGCCCCGATACCCCGGGCATGCCCGCGCCGTCGGGAAAGACCGCGTGGGACTTCATGCCCGTGGACCGTGGCACAGGCGTCAGTGGCACA
>CAZLDF010000236.1:0-3761 GCA_964558095.1 uncultured Isosphaeraceae bacterium
GTTCGTCGGCTCGTGCGTGACGGGGCTTTTCAGACCCGATCGAATGGCGTAGTACGCGCGAAAGAACTGCGCGTGGCCGTCGATGAGGTAGAGCGTCTTCTTCGCGGTCAGCGGTGGGAGTTCCATGGACGAGCGAATATCGTAGTCAACGCGCCGATTTCGTGTGGTGCTCGGACTTGACCTTGCGAGCTGACCTGGCATCGCCGAGCACCAGACATGTCAAGCTTAAAGCAGCATGACATTGCCACCCTTCCATGCGGCCTACAATCGGGCCAATGACGAAGTCGTCGAAGAGTCACTCCGAGATGAACGCTCATCGCGGCAAACCCGAGCGTTGCCGGCGCGAGAAGTGGTTGCTGCGCGGCATCTATCTCTGGATCGTCGCCGCATTCTTTCTTGTCGGGACGGGTCTGATCGCAACAGCGATGCCCGATACGGCTTTCTTCGAAACGATATCCACCGCGGCGCGGTACGTGTCCGGGTGGTGGTTCGCTCCGGCGATCATGCTGCCGCACGTGTTGGTGTTTCATTACACCGCTCGCTGTGTAAAGAAGAGCATCGCCGCGGCGCTGTGTCCGCAGTGCCGCTATTCATTGCTCGGCCACGACAGCCCCGGAACGTGCCCCGAGTGCGGCGAACCGTTCACGCATGCAGGCATTCGCTCGGCGTGGGAAAGCGTCTTCTCGGAAAGCGTGCCCGCGTGGATTCGCCGTCAATACGACAAGTTGACGCCCGATTCCAACGAGCTCGAACGCATGCGCATGGCTGGGCGTTCGTTCCGTCCGCCGGCGGAGCAATCGCGACGGATGGACCGCGACGAGCTCGCGCCACTGGCTGATCAGGATCCGCCGCGCGCCCAGCGCTGATGAAGCTCGCGCACAGCGTTCAGGTAGGCTTCACCCGGCATCTCGTCCCGCCGAGCCATCACGGCCTGCATCGTCTCGATGAACTTCTCAAGCGTGTACGTGCGCTCGCCCTCGTCCGTCAGCCACGCGAACCGGCGCACGTTCGTCGGGGGCGGCGCTGAACATGCGATCATCGCGCCGGTCCCCAGCACGCTCCCCGTCATCAGCCGCGTGCAGATCGCGGTCTTGACGTGATCGCCGACGATCGCGCCGAGGAAGTTCATGCCCGTGCGATGCCGCGGCCCGTCGGCCTCGATGCGCATCGACACCTCGCCGTAGGTGTTCAGCAGGTTCGAGTTCGTCGTGCCCGCGCCGAGATTCACCCACTTGCCCACCCAACTGTCGCCAAGGTGCCCATCGTGACTCTTGTTCGCGTATCCCTGAAAGATCGTCGCGCCGACTTCCCCCCCCACCTTGCACCAAGGCCCGATCACCGTATTGGCCTTGATGATCGCGCGGTCGAGCACCGTCGCGTGCTCGCCGATCGAGCACGGCCCGCAGACGACCGCGCCCGGCCGAATCGTCGCGTGCTCGTGGACCATCACCGGCCCGGCTTCGAGGTCGAACACCACGCCGGGCATCACCTTCGCCGTCGCGTGAATCTCCAGCGCCCCCCCCCCAACCGTCACGACATCGCGGTTGAGCACGCGATCGTCGAGCATCCGCGTGGAGCTGATGTCGTGAACGATCGTCTGCTTCATCATCGCCAGGATGTCCCACGGATAGCGATAGAGCACGCGCTCGGCGACTTCATCCCGCCGCACGCGCTCGTGAAGCTGGCCGGTCGAGAGGAAATACTCGGCGTCGGCGCGGCGAAGAAGCGCAGCGATCACGTGGCCCGTCGGCTGCTCGATCAGCGCGTGGCCGACAGGCGGCATCACCTGTGCGTCCGGCATGGCCCAGCGCCCGTTGACGCACCAGATGACCTCGTCGCCGGGGACGACGTTCACCGGCGCGTTGGCGCGGTCGGCCACAAGATCGCTCAGGCGCTGCGGCGTCCAATAGCCCACCAGCCACCGCGGAAACTGCAGGCCGATGCGCGCCGCGGTTGTGTACATGCCGGTGCGCACTTCGAACGCGGCGCGCAGGTCGGTCATCGGGCCGAGCTGTCCCAGGGCGTCATCGAAGATGATCATCGGGAACATGGCGGCAATGTACCGTCGCGTCACCGCATCGCATACCGGTGCCCGAACGTCTCGAACCGCCACAGCGGCAAGCTCGCCAGCAGCAGCCAGCCCAGCGGCAGCGCGATCACTGCCGAGTACGCCGCCACGCCCAGGCTGTGCAGCAGTTCACTCCACGCCGACCCGCCGCGGAAATACGCGATCTGCGACGCCTGCGGATACCACGATCGAATCGCCGCGATCGAGATCGCCACGACGCCCACGATCAGCGCGCCAACCAGCGTCAACACCGCGATCGTCAGCACGCGCTGGCGGAACACCGAGGCGCGGACCCAGATAACCGCGGCCGCCAGGGCGGTGAACGCCAGCGCCTGTGGGCCGATGAGGTGCAGCGTGCCGTCGCGGCCGACGGAATAGGTCGTGACGAGGTCCATCATCAAGCCCAGCATCCAGCACGCCCACAACGCAGTGCGCTTGGGCGCGAAGAGCGACACGAACACCGCCACGCACACCAGCAGCGCCGGCGAGACGTCGCCCAGCAGAAACACGCGGCGCAGCGACGTCTCGATGACGATCCCCACGAACGCCACCAACGCGAACGCCCACCATCTCATGGCCGGCCTCCGCCGTCACGCCCCGCTGCCTCATCGTCGCGTTCGTCGAGTTCGCCGTTCGCGACCGTTCGCGACTTTCCCTCCACCAGCAGGATCACGCGGCTGACATCGCGCACCTGATGCCGCGGCCGAACCGTGATGACGTTGCGCAGCGGCTCCTCGTCTTTCACCGTGACCGACTCGACGTGGCCGATCACGCGCGCCTGCGCCGCCGCGGGCCACGTCGGATCGGACAGGCAGACGATGTCGCCCTCTGCGATGGCGGCGCTGCGCTCGGCGTCGCCGCGGAGCAGGCCGTCTTCCGTCGGCTGCAAGTGGACGATCGATGCGTCACGGAACGAACGAGTCGGGTCGCTGGCGGGAATCACCGCGCCGCGCAGATAGCCCGCTCCACGGTGCGTCAGCGGCTGAAGCGCCGACCGCAGACGCTCCACCTCAATCACGCGACCCAAAAGATAGCCAGCGCCATACACCGCGATGACGCCCGGCACGACGCCCGCATTCGGCCCGTGATTGAGATACACGATTCCCGACGGATCGTCCGGCTGGCGCGCGATCACCGCCGCTTCGACCGGCGTGACCGGCGCTTCCAGTTCATCCAGCGGCAACCGATTGAACATTGAGAGTTGCTCTTCCAGTTCAGCGATGCGCTGCTGGGAGAAGCGATACAGCCGGGCGAAGCGCTCGCGCTCCGCCTCGGCGTCCTCCAGCCGCCGGCGCGCCTCGTCCGACAGCTCGCGCAGCGGATCGGCGGGCGAGCGCAAAAGCGAGGCGAACTCGTTGCCCGCCTCGCCGAACGGCGCCAGCGGAATCGTCGCCACGCCCGCCAGATCGCTCGTCCAGGGCGTCAACCACTTCGCAGGCAAGAGCGCCACGACAAGCGTCGCGGCAAGCGTCACGGGCAGGAAAAGCTGTGATCGTGCGTTGCGACTGGACATTGATCGAACGAAGGGATCAAGCGACGGGTGAACGCGGCCAGAGTCAGGAAGTCAAGTCGTCACATGATGCGAAGGCGCAAGCGGCGATCGAATTCACTTGTGCGGGACACGCGAGAAATGTGAAATCACCAAATCACCAAATCACCAAATCACCAAATCACCAAATCACCAAATCACCAA
>CAZLDF010000237.1:0-3512 GCA_964558095.1 uncultured Isosphaeraceae bacterium
GACGGTCAGCTCGATCATGGGACGGGCCTCCTTGCCCCGGAATGCGCGGATCATACCAACCGCGAAGCGGCGGCCGCCGACGTTCCACGAGTTCCGGCCTCGGGACTATTGCAGAACCATGCACCGTTTCCTGACCTTCAGGCAGCCAAGCGAGCCGGTCGGGGAATCCGGCACGGTTGCCCGACGCACCGCCCTCACCCCAGCGCTCGCCCTAAGGAGAGGGAGGCGAGAGCTTCGCCGCCGGTCGTCTGCCGACGCGAATGGACATTGTGCAGCGCATGTCTATCTTCGTCCGATAGGCGTCAGGAATGTCGGCTCGTCTCGCGAGCCGGCGGCGGGGCGGTGAAGCGGCGGTGGCCAGATGAAGCTTGCAGTAAAGGATGCAGCGCGACTTCTGAGCGTCTCCGAAAAGACCATCTATCGCTGGATCGCCGATGGGCGCATCCCCGCTCACCAGGTCGGCGACCAGTACCGCTTCAACCGGGCTGAACTGCTCGAATGGGCCACGGCGCAGCGCATCAGCGTTTCGCCCGACATTCTCAGCGAGCCCGAAACTGCCGGCTCGGCGCTGCCCAGCGTCGTCGAGGCGCTGCGAGCCGGCGGCATCTACTACCGCATCGCCGGTCGCGACAAACCTTCAGTCCTGCGATCGGTCGTTGACATCCTGCAATTGCCCGAAGAAGTCGATCGCCAGTTTCTGTATGACGTGCTACTGGCGCGCGAAGCGCTCGGTTCGACGGGCATCGGCGACGGGATCGCCATCCCGCACGTGCGCAACCCCATCGTGCTGCACCTGCCCCGGCCGATGATCACGCTGTGCTTTCTTGAGAACCCGATCGACTTCGGCGCGGTGGACGGCAAGCCGGTGTCGCTGCTGTTCACGATCATCAGCCCGACTGTGCGCGCGCATCTGCACATGCTGTCAAGGCTGATGTACCTTTTGCACGACAAGCAGTTCCGCGCGGCGCTATCGCGCCAGGCGTCGCGCGACGAGGTGCTTGCGGAGGCGGGCAAGGCCGAGGCGAAGCTGGCCGAGGCTTCCGCCGGCAAGCAGGCGGGCGCCCAGCCGACGACCACCAGTGGCGGTGCCGCCCCCCCCTCTCCCCCCTCTCGCGCGAGGCTTGCGCGATGACGACCGATCGGCTCGTGCTCGTCGCGGCGGCGCTGCTGGCAATCAGCGGCGTGCCGGGGCTTTTCCTCGATCGGCGCTCGATGTGCGGCCAGAACATCGCGACCCTGCTCGCGTCGATTGCGTCGATCATCGGCCTCGCCGGCGTGTTGAGCTATGCGTGGGCGGACGCGCCGGTTCGCTCATCCTTGCCCTGGTCGATCATGGGTGCTGCGATGTCGGTGCACATCGACGCTCTGTCGATCGTCTTTCTCGTGCCCGTGCTCGCGATGTCGGGTCTCGGACCGATCTATGGCATGGGTTACTGGCGCCAGGATGAGCACGCCGCCAACGGGCGCAAGCTTCGGCTGTTCTATGGCCTGCTCTCGGCGTCGATGGTGCTGGTCATCATCGCGCACAGCGGAATCTTGTTTCTCTTGGCGTGGGAAGTGATGGCCTTGTCGGCGTTCTTCCTCGTCACGACCGAAGACGACGATCCGCACGTGCGCCGCGCGGGCTGGATTTACATCGTGACAACTCACGTGGGCACGCTGTGCTTGTTCGCCATGTTCGCGATGATGCACATCACCACGGGCAGTTTCGCGCTCCAGCCGCTCGAAAGCGCAACCGGCGGCTTCGGGTCGGTCGCGTGGATCTTCATCCTCGGCGGCGTGGCGTTCGGCATCAAGGCGGGCGTCATGCCGCTGCACGTCTGGCTTCCTTCGGCGCACGCGAACGCGCCAAGCCATGTGTCGGCGATGCTTTCGGGCGTGGTGCTGAAGATCGGCGTGTACGGCTTGGTGCGGTTGTGCTCGCTGCTGCCTTCGCCGCCGGTGTCATGGGGCGTCGCGGTGCTGGCGCTGGGCGCGATCAGCGCGGTCGTCGGCGTGGCGTTCGCACTGGCGCAACACGACCTCAAGCGACTGCTCGCCTATCACAGCATCGAGAACATCGGCATCATCGTGATGGGCCTGGGCCTGGCGATGCTCGGCCGCGCGATGGATCGGCCGGACTGGGTCGTGCTCGGGCTCGCCGGCGCGCTGCTGCACGTGTGGAATCACGCGCTCTTCAAGTCGCTGCTGTTTTTCGGCGCCGGATCGGTGATTCACGCAATCCGAACGCGCGAGATCGATCGCATGGGAGGCCTCGCGCGTCGAATGCCCATGACCGCGCTGCTGTTCACCATCGGCGCCGTCGCGATCTGCGGCTTGCCGCCGCTCAACGGCTTCGTCAGCGAGCTGTTTGTTTTTCTCGGCTTGTTTCGCACGGGCGGAATCGGCGAAGGCCGGTCGCTGGTCGGCGCGTCGCTGGGGGCGCCCGCGTTGGCGCTGACCGGCGCGCTGGCGCTGGCGTGCTTCGTCAAGGTGCTCGGCGCGGTGTTTCTGGGGATGCCGCGCACGCGGCACGGGGAACGCGGAGCTTCCGGGGCGATTCACGAATCGCCGCCAAGCATGCTGCTTCCCATGGCGGTCCTCGCGGCAGGCTGCATCACGCTGGGCTTGGCGCCAGCGCTGGCGGCGCCGCTGCTGCAGCAGGCGATCGGCGACTGGTCGCGAACGCCGGCGAACGAGCTGCCGGCGCTGGGCTCGCTCGCGCCGCTGGGGTGGATCAGCGCCGCGAACGCGATGCTTGTCGCGATTTCAATCGTTGTGTTGGTCGGCATCGTCTCAGTCGCGCGGCGGACGAGCGCGCGGAAGCTGAGCGAGATGCGCACGGCCGGAACGTGGGACTGCGGCTTTGCGACGGCGGGGGGAGTGGGAGGGGCGGGGGGGCCTTCGCCGCGAATTCAATACACAGCTTCGTCCTTCGCGCAGATGCTGGTCGGATTGCTCCGGTTCGTGCTGCGCCCGCGCGAGCATCGCCCGCACCTGCACACTCCGTTCCCGCAACCGCCGCATGGCGAGGGGGGGGTCGGCTTCAAGAGTCACGTCGATGATCTCGTGCTCGACGGCTGGGTGCTGCCGGCGATCCACCGCATCGAGCGTTGTTTCATGCGCCTGCGCGTGCTGCAATACGGCCGGGCGCAGCTTTACGTGTTGTATGTGCTCATCGCGCTCATTCTCATGCTGCTTGCGACGTTTCCAATCCATGAGCTGTTGTTTGACCTGCTATCGCGCTGATTCGGCCCTGCGAGATGACGCGCCGTGGCGCCGCCGAGAGGCGCCGCGCCGCGATGTGCCCGTCTCTCGACGACCGCGCATGAAGGGGGGGGCGGCGACGTGAACATCGCGCTGACGATCGCGGCGATCGTGCTGCTGGCGATCAGCGGATGTCCGGCGCTGTGGCTCGCCCGCCGCGCCGCCGCGGGCCAGTGGATCGCCACGTGGCTGGTGCTCGCGGGCGCGGCGATCGGCGCGATTGCGTGCGCGCTGGCGCTGATTTCCGGCGATCCGGAGGCGCTCGA
>CAZLDF010000238.1:0-2859 GCA_964558095.1 uncultured Isosphaeraceae bacterium
CAATGTGATGAACAGCTCGAGTTTGCTGGCGAAGTGCTGATAGAGCACGGGCTCGGTGACGCCCGCGGCGTGGGCGAGTTGAGCGGTGGTCGTGCCCCGATAGCCGTGCGTCGCGAAGAGGTCCGCGGCGACCTCGAGCAACTGCCGGCGACGTGCGGGCGCGCGAAGCCGGGCCATGTCAGCGAGCGCTCCGATCGAGCTTGGCGTTCGCGCGGTGGTGGTGGTGCATCGCGGAGAGCGTATGCTAACAAAGCGTACGATTCAATCGTACCCGCGGGTACGACCGGCAAGCGGACACGGTTGCCGATCCGTATCGATTCTTCGGCCATTGAGGCCGAAGAATCGATCACTGGCGGGACGCCTGTGCCACTCGAAAGCTTGTGTCGCTGCGCAATCATTCACGCCGCTTCGGTGGTGGCGCGCACGGGGTCGGTGTGCAGCTTGAGTTCGGCCGTGCCGCCGGGCACGAGGAGTTCGGCGACGGGCGTGCCCTCGGGCACGACTTCGCCGCTCAATCGCTTCAACGTGATCTGCGGGTTGACCCGCTCATGGGCTTCAAGCTCGGCCTGGAGCTTCTTCTTCTTGTTGGCGTCGAGGTCGGCCCACTTGCCGCGCCCGCGGCACTTGGGAAACGTCGAACAGCCCAGCCACGGCCCGCGCGCGCCGCGCCGCAGGTTCATCGGCGAGCCGCAGCGCGGACACGGCAGGTCGGTCAGAAGGGGGGGGATTGCCGGATACTTGATGTTGCCCTTCTTGTCGATGTTGATGACCGCCTTCACCTTCGGATAGTTCACCGAGGCGAGGAACTTGCCGAAGCGCCCAGTTCGCAGAACCATCGGCGAGCCGTCCTCCGGGCTCTTCAGATCGACGTGCACGGGAAGCTGCGGCACGCCCGCGCGGTCGATCGGCGCCGCGTACTCGCACTCGGGATACGCCGAACACGACAGAAAACGCCCGTTCTTGCCAAAGCGATACACCGTTGGGCTGCCGCACTTGGGGCAGGCGTAGGGCGCCGGCTCAACCTCGGCTTTCGCGTGCGTCAGCGTCTCGTGCGCTTCTTCGAGCGCTCGCGAGAAGTGCACGTAGAACTCGCGAAGCATCGCCACCCAGTCGGTGTGCTGCTCGGCGATCTTGTCAAGATCGGCTTCCAGGTTGCGCGTATAGCCCACGTCCATGAGTTCGGGGAAGCTCTCCACGAGCTTGTCGGTGACGACTTCGCCAAGGTCCGTGGCGTGGAAGCGGCGCTCGATCTGCTCGACGTACTTGCGGTCCTGAATGACGCGAATGATCGAGGCATAGGTCGATGGCCGGCCGATGCCTTCTTCTTCGAGCTTCTTGACGAGGGACGCTTCGTTGTATCGCGGGGGCGGGCTGGTGAAGCTCTGCTGCGGCGTGATGTCGAAGGGCGCGGTTTCGTGTCCCTGCGCAAGTTCCGGAAGCTGCTGCTCTTCGCCTGACGCCGGAACGCCCGCGACCTTGTAGAAGCCGTCGAACACAAGCACCCGCCCGGTGGTCTTGAGCACCGCGCCGGTCTTGCGGTCGCTGCGCTCCAGCAGCATCGTCGTCGAATCCCATTGCGCGGGCGTCATCTGGCAGGCGACGAAGCGGCTCCAGATCAGACGATAGAGCTTGGCCTGGTCGGGCTTGAGCGACTTTTCGACGGCATCGGGATGGCGCGAAACGTCCGTCGGACGGATGGCTTCGTGCGCTTCCTGCGCCTGCTTGTTGGTCGAGCCGAAGAAGTTGGGCTTGTCGGGCAGATAGCGGTCGCCGAAGGTCTTGCCGATGTAGCCGCGCGCGTGTTCGAGCGCCTCGCCGGAGAGGTGCGTCGAGTCGGTGCGCATGTAGGTGATGAGACCGACGAGCCCCTCGCCGGGCAGATCGACGCCTTCATAAAGCGACTGCGCGATGCGCATCGTGCGGTCGGCGCCGAATCCCAGGGCGCTGGAAGCGGCCATCTGCAGCGAACTCGTGATGAACGGCGCGGTGGGCTTCGACGTCGTGCGCTTGGTCTCGATCGACTTCACGCGATATCGCGCCGCGGGATCGACCGTTCCCTCGACGCTTCGCAGCGTCGTCTGCGGCCCCTTGCCCTGCGGGTTCGCCCGGCTCTTAATCGAAACGTCCTTCAAACCGACGGCGGCGGCGACTTCGCGCACCTCGGCCGAAAGATCTCGCGCTTCATCGGCAGCCGTGCGCAGGTCGAACTTCCTGCCGCCGATCTCGACAAGCTCCGCGGCAATCGAATGATGCTTGCTCAGCCACGCGTTCTGCTGCTTGATTGTCGGCCCGCGATCGCGCTCGTCCCGGTGCGCGAGAAACTTGGCCCACTGCGCTGCAAGCTGGGCGGCGGCGTTCGGATCGAGGCCCAACCTCGCCGTCACCTGCCAGTATTCATCGGGCACGAACGCGCGAATCTCGCGCTCGCGATCGACGATCAGTCGCACCGCGACCGACTGAACACGTCCCGCGCTGAGCCCCCGAGTGACTTTCTTCCATAACAGCGGCGAGACTTGATAGCCCACGATGCGATCGAGAATCCGCCGCGCTTGCTGCGCGTTCACCATGTCTTCGTTGATCGCATGCGGATGATCGAACGCCCGCTTGATTTCTTCGCGGGTGATGGCGTTGAAGACGACGCGCTTGGCGTCGGCGGGCCTGATCTTCAGCTCCTGCGCCAGGTGCCAGGCGATGGCTTCGCCTTCGCGGTCAAGGTCGGTGGCGAACCAGACGTCTTCCGCTTCCTTCGCGGCCTTCTTCAGCTCGGTGACGACCTTCTTCTTGCCCTTGAGGACTTCGTAGGTCGGCTCGAAGTCGTTGTCGAGATCGACGCCGGGTACCGGCTGCTTGGAGCCCTTG
>CAZLDF010000239.1:0-6070 GCA_964558095.1 uncultured Isosphaeraceae bacterium
ACACCAAGGGACTGCTTCACGCCAAGACGTTGACGATCGACCGCGAGCTGGCGATCATCGGCACCGCGAACCTCGACCGTCGCAGCTTCGAACTCAACTTCGAGGTGAGCCTCGTCGTGTACGATTCGGACTTCGCCAGCGAACTGCGATTCATGCAGCGCGGCTACATCGCCGACTCACGCGAGGTGGACCTGAGCGCGTGGAGCAACCGCTTCTGGGGCCGGCGGCTCGTCGAGAACGCCGCGGGGACGCTCAGCCCGCTGTTATGAGCGGGATCGGTACCACGGCTCGGAGCGCCGTGGCACCAGGACTCGCGGCGCGGAGCGCCGCGGTACCGAGCACCGCGGTACCAGCCGGTCGTGGTATGCTGGCCCGCTCGAAACCTCGCCTCGCCGCACCATCGAGCATGACACACGCTGCCGACCAACGAGACGATTTCTGCGATGAGTCGCTGCGCCACTTCGCTTCGCTCGTCGAGTCCATCGGCGTCAAGCGGTTTGCGCAGTCGCTGGACCTCTCGACGCGGCAGATCAATCGCATCCTCGCCGGGGCGCAGCCCAACCCCGTCGAGCGCATCATCCGCAGCCTGCAAAGCTCCACGCCCGAACGCGGCGACGCGGTCCTCGACTTCATCTGCCAGGAAATGGGCGGCCATTTCGTCCGACACGAGGCCATCAACGACGCGACGGTCAACGCGGTGCGCGAGTGTGCCGAAGCGATCGCAGCAATCAGCGACGGACAGGTGACCAGCGTCGATCTGCGCGAAATCCGCGAAGCCATCAGCGCCCTGCACGGCCTGATCCTCGCCCTCAACGAATCCCGCGGCGGGGAAACGCAGCGGTGATTTGTTCCCCTCTCCCCGCGGGAGAGGGGTTAGGGGTGAGGGCCGCATGTGCAAGCGCGCACGAACTCACGGAGCACATTCGCGCGGTTGCACGCACGGTATCGCTGCTCGCGGCATCGAGCCGCGAGCAGCGATCACAGGCCAGAGGCCTGTGCCACTGCCCAGAATCTCATCCGCTCGCGCCGAATCGGCCGATTTCTCCAATCAGCATGTTCCTCGAAGTCAATCAAATTCACGTTGGCGACTGCCTGCAATTCCTGCCTCAGATCAAACCCGCTTCGATCGACCTCGTCTATCTCGACCCGCCTTTCAACACCGGCCGCGCACAACAACTCGCCGGTCATTCTTATGATGATGCCTGGCCGAGCTTGCACGACTACCTCGCGTTCATGCGCAAGCGTCTTGAACCTATCGTCGCGACGCTGAAGCACAATGGCTCGCTCCTGCTGCACTGCGATTGGCGCACGTGTCATCATTTCCGTCTGATGCTCGACGAGTTGTTCACGCCGGATGGATTCGTGAATCACTTGATCTGGTCGTACGGCCTTGGCGGATCGTCGCCGCGACGGTTCGCGCGCAAGCACGATGACATCCTCTTCTACGCGAAGGGTCCCGACTATTACTTCGATCCGCCGCGCGTGCCCGCGACGAGCGTCCGCATGCGCGGCCAGCTCAAGAAGGCGACCGATGTACTCGACATTCCGTCGATCAACAATATGTCGCACGAGCGCGCGGGATTCCCGACGCAGAAGCCGTTGGAACTCTTGCGGTTGCTCGTGAACGCGTGTTGTCCGCCGGGCGGAGTCGTGCTCGATCCGTTCTGCGGCAGCGGGACGACGCTTGTCGCTGCGGCGGAACTCGGACGATCGTTCATCGGGATCGATCGCGATGAGCGCGCCGTCGCGATCGCCCGCGCGCGATGCGAAGCCGTGTCTGTGGCACAGGCAAGAGCACCAGTGGCACAGGCGTCTCGCCTGTGATCGCATCTTTGGCCTCAATGTTGGGGGGGGCCAAAGAGGCAATACCGGACGGCAACGGCGTTCGCCGTGTGAATCGCGCTGGAAGAGATAAGATCGAGATGTGTAAGCCAACCTTCGCGCCAGCGTGGCACACCCCTGCCCGACTCACCGCCCTCACCCCAACCCTCTCCCAAGGGGAGAGGGAGCATAAAGAATGCATCGTCTCCTCAACGACTTCATCCTGCTGTTCACGGTGATCGACCCGATCGGCTCGGTGCCGGTGTTCATCGCGGTGTCGTCGCGCGTGCCCGCGGAACTTCGCAGGCGAATCATGTGGCGCGCGATCGCGACCGCGGCGGCCGTGCTCATCTTTTTCCTCATCGCCGGTCAGTTCCTGCTTGAAGCGATGAAGATCCCGCTGCCCGCGCTGAAGGCCTCCGGCGGCGCGATTCTGTTCCTGTTCGCCATCAACATGCTCTTCGGCATGAGCAAGCCCGAAACGGAAGTGCAGGCCGTCGAGAAGCAGGCCGCGATCAAGGCGGCGCGCGAGCTGGCGATCTTCCCGCTGGCGATTCCCTCGATCGCCGGGCCGGGGTCGATCATGGCGGTGATCGTGCTGACCGACCGCCACCGCTTCAGCGCCGCCGAGCAAACCGGCACCGCGATGATGCTGCTGCTGGTGCTGCTCATCGTCCTGATCTGCATGCTGCTGGCGGACCGCATCCAGCGCCTCATCGGCGAGGGGGGGGCAAGCATCATCAGCCGCGTCATGGGCCTCATCATGGCGGCGCTCGCGGCGAATTATTTGTTCGAGGGCATTCGCGAGTACTTCGGGTTGGCGGGCGCGGCGTGATCGAGGTCTTCCATCGGAACTTGGGCGGCGATATGGCAGCGATTCGCTCCGTCCGACGGACCAGCGCAATTGCCGCTTCCGAATTGCGATTGGAACCGTCCAAATTGGAAGTGGAAACGGCCAAACGCGCAGGGAAAACTCGGCCTGCCGATCCCGCTATCCAAATCCTATCACACGACAGCTTTCATGAACCTTCCGCCCAGACTTCGTGGCCAATCAACGCAGGAAGAGTTGACTGTCAGGTTCAATCGTTCGGCCACCTCACGAACATTTGTACGACCGGTCGCGGAGTAGGCTTTCGTTGCAATCTCGAAGACCTTACGGAGGCGACCCTCCTTCAGGGTGGTGATTCCGAAGAATCCTCCTCCTGCTGATCCTCGGCCCAAATCTTGGTCAACGATTGTGACGCATCCTCACCGAGGTGTGTCGTCAGAACGTCCTTGAATTCAGGATCGGCGCGCATGGAAGCGAAGTCTGAGTCGAAGGCCGCCGCGAGTGCGAGCGTCCGTCCGCCTCGACGAAGCGCCTGCACCAACAAGTCGAGCGAATCCGTGGGGCGATTGAGGAGAGCGTACGTTGCCGCCAACTGATACTGCACGTTAGCGCTCTCCGGACCCTTGTATGCTTCCAGCACTTGCCGGGCTTCTTCTGGCCTCCCGAGTGCATTCAGTGTTATGCTAGAATTCGCGTAAACCTCCGGTTGCTCGGGCGCAAGCTGTCGAGCACGCGCATGATACTCCGCCGCCTTCTCGAGAAGCGCACGACGAGCATCCGGGCTGGATTCCTCTTCCGCCCATGCGTGATACGAGGTCGCGAGGTTGTTCACAATCGAAGGGGATTCCCGTTCGTCAGCGGTCGCCAATGCCTTCTGCCACGCCCCAACCGCATCCTTGAACTTGCGCTCCTTGAAAAACGTCTGTGCAATGAACACATCAAACACCGTCTTGTCCTGCTCTTGCGGCATGGACTTGGCTTGGAGCGCCAGATTTCTCGCCTCAGAAAAATTTCCCTGCTTGAGCAGCTTTTGTGCTCGCATCAGGTACGCCACCGGATGATGTTCATCATCGAGATTGAATTGCTGGACGAGCTCCTCGATAAGTGAATCGGTCCCGAGTTCGACCGGTTGCTCTACACTCGCGAGCGCGACAGGAGGATGTGTGTCAATTTGGTCGAGCAGCAGATTGATTTCCATAGACAGCGAGGCGAGTTTTGTCTCAAGTCCGCTTATCTTGGAAGTGCTCCCCGTAATCTGCTGGCCGTAGAGCCCCAAAAGCTTGCGCGCATCATCAAATGTGCTCTCAAGCTCATCCAGATTGGTTGCGACGCTCGCTGAGAGTTCCTCGCTCTTGGAAGTCGCCTTCGTCATCGCGTCAACAACACTGGTGACTGGGCCGGACAACTCTGATACGGATTCTCGCGTTTGCACGAGATCCTTGATGTTCCATCCGACGACACCCAGGACAATGGCGGCAGCTGCGACAGTTGTCGCAATCGGCGGAACATTCCTCCTGATCTCGGTCACCTTCTCGTCAATCCGAATGAGAGGGTTCTCGAGTGGGCCCAAGTCGATGGGTTGATTGCCAACCTTCGATAGTGACTCGTCGATCTTCTCTAGCGCAGACTTAATCTCCTCCAACTGAGCATGGACGCGATCCTCCTTGCTTGCTTCGATCGCCTTCTGGAGGTGCGCGATCTGTGCACGCAGCGAGTCCATCTCTTCTCGCGTTGAACTTCGAGAAAATTCCGAAGCGTCGACCTCGACGACTGGCTTTTCACTCTGGACTGGCATTTCAACGCTCCATGGTCTTGAGATCGAACTACGATTGAAAATGGCTGGTGAGACAATGAGACGCTCTCACATCACGAATCGCGCTGCCAGCTTCAGCGCTTTCTCGATAGCCGCGACGACTTCCGACACTGTCTTGATGGCCCTGATGATGTCATCAATGTCTTCTTTGAGCGCTTCGAGACGATCGGTCGCGTCATCGATTTCCTCAATCAGAGCTTCAAGCTCGTCAGTTCGCGATGCGATGTCGGCGCGATTGAGGTCCGTAAGAAGGTCGTACACGAGCTCCTGCACGCCGTGGATGCGGTCCTTGTCCGGCATGGTTCCCGCGGCCCAATAGGCGGCGGTGAGCGCTTCGTGAAGTTCGGAGAACGCATCGCGCAGCTCACCGATGTCCTGTGATGTCGGTCGTTTGACCGTCTTCATCTTCTTCTTTGTCGTTTTCTCGGTTGTGGTCGGCATGGCTGCGTGAACTCCGCGAGAGTGTCATACAGGGCATTGCGAATTCAGTCTGCCGCGTTCAGCGAGTCGTAGAAATCCTTGATGCGCTGGCCCTCGTTGATCAGACTTCGAATCGACGCGTCAAGGCTGAATGCATTGTCTTCAAATGCCTTGTGCAGCTGCGCGTGCGTCTCCGCGAGTTTGGTCATGGAGGCGGAGGCACGCTCCAGCGTCAGATCGGCCATCTGGCTGCGCCGCACGAGGTTGGCGAGCCCACCAATCTGCTGGTATCGAGTGACGGGATCGAGGTCGTCATATCCAGCGACAATGAATCCATGCACGTTGGTCATTTGCTCATTGAAGGCTGCGCGGCTCTGGCTGCGCAGCGCCTCGAAATCCTTCTGGAGGAATTCCGAGACCGTCTTCACGTGCGGATCCATGTCAAAGATCACCGCCTTGACCTCTCGATTGCGCTTGTATTCGATGAACCAGCGCCCGATAGCATTTACCGCAGATGCAAGAATTGATGCTTCGTTCGGGCCAAGCCGGTTGCCGGCGAGCACCTTGAATGACTCGTTGGTCGTGAGAGACTGCAGTTTGCCGCCGAACGCTTTTGTCGCCGCATCGAATTCCGTGAGCTGCTCATCGCTCATGACCTGAGCGAGCGCCTCGGCATAATTCGCCAATGAGTCAAGCAATGTCATGCGGACATTGAGCTCCGCCGCCGGAAGCCATGTCCTGAAGTGATCAGGATTGAACTGTTCGAGTGTCGGCTTGTCACGAGAGGAGTGCGCCACCTCCGCATCGAAGTGAGCGGTGTCCACAGCGTCGAAAGAATCCTCGACGTTGGTTGTAACGAGCTCGACCGCTTCAGAAAACGCCACGATCCGCTGTGTGGCAGTCGTGTCCAGACATCCAGCGAGCGAAACGAACACCAGTGCCGCGAGTGCGAGGCTCAGTGGCCGCGCCGATTTCCATCGATTCATTTGGTACCTCCAGCCACAAGCCCACCCATCGCAATTTGCATTGCTCGCGCACTCGAATTCACTGCACGGGAGAGGGAAGCCAATACCCCGCGATGGTTCCTATCATCCCGTAAGCCCACTTGCGATCGGCCTCGTCCTTTCTCAAGAAGATGATCGCCAACGCCGCGAGGCCGAGAACAATCGACGCAATCACTGAACCAA
>CAZLDF010000240.1:0-4716 GCA_964558095.1 uncultured Isosphaeraceae bacterium
ACGAACCGGCCGAAGCGTGCGCCAAGGTCATCCGATGGATCGCGGCGCACACGAAGCGCTCGGACCTGCTCAACGATCGCGGCGAGCCAAACTTCGACGTGCAGATGTACGCCTTGCGCAAGGACGGCCAGTACGGCGCCGCGTGCATGCGCGGCAAGAAGGAAGTGGCAGTCTGCACGCCGCAGGGGCTGCAAAGGGTGACCGCGACGCCGATGTTCGGAGAGTAGAGGTTCGGAGTCCGGGGTTCAGGGTCCGGGGTTTGGGATTCGACAGTTTCGCGAGCGGGCTCGTCCCGCTGTTGTCGATCGCGCAATCGCTCACAGTGAAGACGTCGGCGCCGCTGCCGCCGCTTCCAGCCGCCCGCGGGTCTTGGGCCACAGGAGCATCGCCTCGACGATCATCCATGCTTCCAGAATCAGCGTCGCGATCGCGATGAACACGAGCGCCCAGCGCTGTTGCTCCCACCAGTTGGGCAGTTCCGCGAGCATCGCCCAGGCGGGCATGACGAGCATGAACAGCATCGCGGGGACGATGAAGAACACCGGTGCTTTTCGACGCCGGAGCCAGAATGCGATGACGAGAAACGCCAGCCCGCCGAGCAGTTGATTGGTCGCGCCGAAGAGCGGCCAGAGAATCAGTCCGCCGCTGCCGATCGTTTCCCAGCTCCATGCTTGTCCGGGCCCTGGCAGCGCTGCGATGGCGCAGGCGAGCGTGACCGCCAGGATGGTTGCGCCGTGCTTGTTCGTCAGCCACACGAGCGGGTTCAGGCGATGCGGCTTGCGATCGGCCGCTTCGCCGGTGGAGCGGTTGACGTAGCTGAGGCTGTCGTCGAAGTCGTATGCCTCGGCGGCGCGGGCGCTGGGGCTGACGTGCGGCGCGAACGTCGATGCCAGCTCCTGAATCACGTATCGCTGCAAGCGGCAGGCGGTGTCCATCGTCGTGCCGGCGAACGAGGCGACGAGCACGCCCATCAGCGCGATGGCGATCGACTGGTTGATCCCCAGCGCGGTGATGAAGTTCGCCGAACCCAGGACGAACGATCCAACAGCGGTCTTCGTGACAGTGGCCCAGTCGGCGTAGCGCGAGGCCCATGCCGCTTCGCCGACGATTGTTCCGCCTTCGGCGCTCGCGACGCCCAGGCCGAGGCCCGCGGCGCATGCGAGGATGACGAGCGTAGCGAGAAAGCCTTCGGTGAGCATCGAGCCATAGCCAACGAACTGCGCATCGGTTTCGCACGAAAGCTGCTTGCTGGTCGTGCCGGAGCTGACGAGGCAGTGAAAGCCGCTGATGGCGCCGCAGGCGATGGTGATGAAGAGAAAGGGGATGATGGCGGGCGCGCCGGCGGGGTGCAGTTCAATGCGCGGCGCCGCGAGAGCCAACTCCGGCCGCACGTTGTCGATCGGCGCTCCGCCGAAGATCGCCGCCCCGATCAGTCCGGCGACAATCAACCCCAGCGCGCTGAGCAGTTGCAGTGAGTTGATGTAATCGCGCGGCTGGAGCAGCGTCCACACCGGCAGCACGCTGGCGACGTAGGAATAGACCAGCAGCACCGCAACCCAGACAATCGTCGGCCACGAAGCGAGCGCCATGTTGAATGCGTGCAGGAGCTCGCCGAGCGCGTCGAACGCTGCCACGCCCGTCGGCGTGTTCTGATCGCCGAAGACGACGGTGAGGTACATCAGCCCCAGTGCGATGATCGACGGGACCAGCAGGCTGACGCCTTTGCGGTGCAGCCACAATCCGATCGCGACCGCGATGGGCACCTGCACGACGCAGGGAAAGATCGCTGCGGGATAAGCGCGAAAGACCGATGCGATGACCAGGCCGAAGATCGCCAGCACGATCGTCAGGCCCATGAACAGAATGAACAGGAAGAGCAGGCGCACGCGGGTGTTGAGCACGCGCCCGGCGATATCGCCGACGGTTTGTCCGCGGCTGCGAAGCGACACGACCAGCGAGCCGAGGTCGTGCACCGCGCCGATCAGGATGCTGCCAAAGAAGACCCACAGCAGCGCGGGGAGCCAGCCCCACAGCACCGCGATGGCGGGCCCAACGATGGGACCCGTGCCGGCGATTGACGTGAAGTGGTGGCCGAAGACCACGGCGCGGCGTGTTGGGACGTAGTCGGCGTCGTCGTTGAGTTCGACGCTGGGGACGGATGCTTCGCGGCGCAGTTTGAAGATTCGCCGCGCCAGCCACCGGCCGTAGGTGTGATAGGCGATTGTGTAGCCGACGAGCGTGCCGAGTGCGATGAAAAGCGTGCCCATGCCTTGGGATTCCGCGATGGCGTTCGCGGTTATCGTATCAGCGTCTCACAGCGCGGGCACCCAATGAGGCGCAGCGCCGCCTCGTCTCACATCGCGGGCGCCAGGGGGGGCGGCGGCGGAATCGACGGCTGGCCGATCTTGCTCTTCAGGTCGAACATCTTGACGAGGAAGATGATGAGCAGCACCAGCGCGGCGGGGCCCGCGACATAGTTCACGCACGGAATGATCGAACAAGCCGCGCAGATCGCGTACCAGAGTCCGATGTTGCGGCCGCAGTCGCCCACATCCGTTCGCCCCACCGATGCGAAGTAGCTCTGGAAGGAATCGGGGATGCGACGATAGACAAAGAAATTCCAGATGAGGTTGAAGAGCGGAATCAGCAGCAGCCACACCATCGCCGGCTCGATCTTGCGATGATTCGGCGGAACCGCCGACTGGACCTTGTAGAGCAGCACGCAGATGACGATGCCGATCGCCAAGCCGACCGCCAGCGCGATGAGTATCGCGACAAGCATGACGGCGATGCCACCCGCCGCGGCGGCGGCGGCTGCCGCCTCTTCGTCCGTCATCGTCGTTTGCGCCAGCGTCAGAAGAACCGTCGAGCATGAGTCCATGATGCGTGCCTCCCAGCAAACAGATTCAAACCAAGCCGCCTCAGCCCTCCGGAGGCCAAACTTGTACGTCAAACTGACGCTATCGTCAACCACCGGCACGCGCGATGGCGCTGTTGCGACGATCGAGCCTGCCGCCGATCATGCACGGGCGACGGGGCGGAGCCGCGTCTTTCTCACCGCACCGGCGATCGACGATGACGTTGTTCCTTCCTCCGCCAATTCAACATTCGACGACGCTCGCCGTGGCCGACTGGACAGCGCTCGATTACAGCCTGCTGGCGGCGCTGTTTCCGCTGTTGCTCGCCAGCGCGTTCTTCAGCGGGTCCGAGACGGCGCTGTTCGGCATGAGCCAGTCGCAGCGGCGCGACCTGCGGGCTGCTTCTCCGCTGATCGGGCGAACCGTGGATGCGCTGCTCGCCGAGCCGCGCATGCTGCTGATCACCATTCTCGTCGCCAACATGACCGTCAACACGCTCTACTTCGTCATCAGCTCGGTGCTGATGATGCGCAGCGGGGCCATGGCGCTGGGGCAGGTGGCGCTGGGGCTGGCGTTTCTGCTGCTCATGGTGCTGCTGGGCGAAGTGCTGCCGAAGATGCTCGCGACCAGCGCCCGCCTGACGTTTGCGCGTCTGGCGGGCCCGCCGCTGCTGGCTGTTCATCGCGTGATCGCGCCGGTTCGCGTGGCGCTCAATTCGCTGGTGGTCGAGCCGCTCAGCCGCCTGACCGCTCCACGGTCCGCGCCGCACCCACTCACGGAGCAGGAGCTGGAGGCGCTGCTGGAAGTGTCGGGCGTGCAGGGGGTGATCGACGAAGAGGAGAAGCGCACGCTGCGTGACGTGTTTACGATCGGCCGCCTGAAGGTGCGCGACGTCATGACGCCGCGAACGCGCGTCGCAGCGCTGCCCCTCGGCGCCACTCGACAGGACGTGATCGACATGCTGCGCGAAAAGCGGCGCACGCGACTGCCGGTCTATCGCGGCGACCTCGATGACATCGCCGGCATGCTGATCGTCAAGAAGTTTCTCATGGACGAGTCGCCCGGCGCTTCCATCAAGGCGCACCTCGAACCGCCCCGCTATGTGCCGCAGATCGCCACGCTCGAGCAGCTTCTTCAACACTTTCAGCAGACGCTCACGCAATCGGCGATCGTGGTGGACGAGTTCGGCGGCACGGCGGGCATCGTCGCCATCGAAGACGTCGTCGAAGAGATCGTCGGCGACATCGCGGGCATTCACGAAGGTCCCACTTCGCTGCCTCAGATCATCGGCCTCAACCGCTGGCTGGCCGACGGCGAGATGCCGCTGCACGAATGGGAAGAGGCGTTCGAGCCCGGCGAACACATCGACTTGCCGCAGATTTCCACGCTGGGCGGGTTGATCATCGATCGTCTCGGCCGGGGCGCGGAAGTCGGCGACCGCGTGCAGGTCAATCATCTGCGCCTCATCGTGCGCAAGATGGACGGCGAGCGCATCGCGACGATCGAAATCGTGCGCGAAGATGCGCCGGGCGACGGCGAGCGGCCGACCGACGCGCCCGCGGCGCCGCGCCGTCCGGGCACGGGAGGATCGCTGTGACCGGCGGCGAAATCGCCATCTTCTGCGCGATGATGTTCCTCGGGCTGGTGCACAGCGCGCTCTTCAGCGGCACGGAAACGGGGCTCTACACCATCAATCGCGTGCGCCTGGCGCTGCGCGCGGCCGAAGGCGACCGCGCGGCCCAGCGCGTGCGGTTGCTGCGCAATCAGCCCAATCGCATGCTCGCGACGGTGCTCATCGGCAACAACATCGCCAATTACGCGATCAGCTACGCCGTGGCGGCGCTGCTGGCCGCCACGG
>CAZLDF010000241.1:0-3972 GCA_964558095.1 uncultured Isosphaeraceae bacterium
GGTGAGTGCCTTCAGTGGCACAGGCGTTGGGGGGGTCGCCTGTGATCGCTGATCGCGGCTCAATGCCGCGATCAGCGATACCGAGCGTGCAAGTGCACCAGTGTGTCGTGGGCCGAGGCGCGTCGAACAACGCGGTTGCACGCCCCTTCGCATCCGCGGCCATTGAGGCCGCGGATGCGACACAGGCGGGACGCCTGTGCCACTCTTGCGATCGCGCCCTAAGATAGCGCGCCATGACCTCAACAACCATGCAGCCAACAACAGCCGCCGCCAGCGCCGCTTCCGGGGGGGCGACCATTCTCATCGCCGACAAGTTCGAGCCGCAGGGAGTCGCAGCGCTTGAGAAGCTCGGCTGCGCGGTGCACTGCGAAAGCGACGTCACCCCGGAGACGTTGCCGCAGGTTGTATCGCGAATCGATCCGAGCATCCTCATCGTGCGCTCGACGAAGGTGAAAGCGCCGGTGTTCGAGAAGGCAGCTTCGCTGAGCCTGGTCGTGCGCGCGGGGGCGGGATACGACAACATCGACGTCGCCGCCGCGTCCAGTCGCGGCGTGTTCGTCGCCAATTGCCCGGGCAAGAACGCGATCGCCGTGGCGGAGTTGACCTGGGGTTTGATCCTGTCGTGCGATCGCCGCATTCCCGATCAGACCGCGGATTTGCGGCTGGGCAAGTGGGACAAGAAGGGCTACGCCAAGTGCCTGGGACTCTATGGCCGCACGCTGGGCATCGTCGGCCTGGGAACGATCGGCCAGGAGGTTGCCAAGCGCGGCAAGGCGTTCGGCATGCGCGTCGTGGCGTGGTCGCGAAGTCTGACTGAAGATCGAGCAGCGGAACTCGGCGTCGAATACTGTTCGAGCCTCATCAATCTCGCGAAGATGAGCGACGTCGTCTCCCTACACGTCGCCGCCACGGCGGAGACTGAGCGCCTCATCAACGAGTCGTTTCTGCACGCGATGAAGAAGGGCGCGATATTGATCAACACCAGCCGCGGCAGCGTGGTCGATGAAGCGGCGCTCGCCGCCGCCATCCGCGAAAAGGGCCTCAAGTCGGGGCTTGATGTCTTCGCCCACCAGCCCGCGCCGACGGACACGGCGTTCAGCGACCCGATCGTGAAGGAGCCGGGCGTCTATGGCACGCATCACAACGGCGCTTCGACCGACCAGGCGCAGGCCGCCATCGCCGCCGAGACCGTTCGAATCGTGCGAACCTATCTCGACAGCGGCAACGTGCTGCACTGCGTCAACCGCGCGCAAACCTCGCCGGCGACGACGCTGCTCACCGTGCGCCATCTCAACCGCCCCGGCGTGCTGACGCACGTGTTCGACATCATTGGCAACGCGAAGATCAACGTCGAGGAGATGGAGAACGTCATCTACGATGGCGCGCACGCAGCGTGCGCGCGAATCCACCTCGACGGCCCGCTCAACGACCGGCAAGTCGGCCTGGTGCAGGAGAATCCCAACGTCCTCAGCGTCTCGCAGTCGCCAGTGCGAAAGTGAGCGCTCACCACGGAGGACACGGAGGGACACGGAGAAGGATGGGAGCATAGCCAGCGCGCAGCACGTGTTGATGCGCGCATCGCGCCACGCTAAAGTGCGTGTGGCCGTTCCACTTTTACGTCGAATCTTTTCCGCAACTGAGGCCCGCCATGACCACCGCCGCCGCACCGATTCCGAATCTCGACCGCTTCGTCGCCGACACGCAGCGCATCTACAACTTTTCCGCCGGCCCCGCCGTGCTCCCGGAGGAAGTCATCCGCCAGGCGCAGCAGGACCTGTGGTCGATCTTCGATTCGGGCATCGGCATCATGGAGCACAGCCACCGAGGCAAGGTGTTCGACCGCGTCATCGACGAGGCGATCGCCGATTGCCGAGCGCTGGCCAACATCAGCGACGACTACGAAATCCTGTTTCTGCAGGGCGGCGCCACGCTGCAGTTCGCGATGATCCCGATGAGCTACCTCTCGCCGGAGAAGTCCGCCGACTACATCGACACGGGCGAGTGGACCAGCAAGGCGATGAAAGAGGCCAAGCTCTTCGGCAAGGTCAACGTCGCCTTCGACGGGAGCAAGACGAAATACGACCACGCCCCCGCCGACAGCGAAGTGAAGCTCGATCCAAACGCCGAGTACACGTGGTACTGCTCGAACAACACGATCTACGGCACGCGCTCCAACCAGCCGCCGCGGACGACCACGCCCCTGATCGCCGACACCAGCTCGGAAATGTTCAGCCGACCGATCGACGTGAACAAGCACGCGCTGATCTTCGCCGGCGCGCAGAAGAACCTGGGCCCGTCGGGCGTGACGCTGGTGATCATTCGCAAGGACTTCATCGCGAAGTCGAAGCCGAACATGCCCTCGATGCTGTCATTTCCGAAACTCGCCGAGCAGGGCTCGCGGCTGAACACCCCCCCCACGTTCGGCATCTACGTGATGGGCCAGGTGTTCAAGTGGCTGCTTCGCAACGGCGGGCTGGCGGCGATGGAGACGCGGAACAACGCCAAGGCGGGGATCGTTTATGGAGCGATCGACGGCTCGGGCGGCATCTACCGCGCGGTCGCGAGGCGGGATTGCCGCAGCGTGATGAACGTGGTGTTCCGCACGCCCAGCGAAGAGCTTGACGCGAAGTTCGCCGCCGAGGCCGCCAAGCACGAAATGGACGGGCTGAAGGGCCATCGCGCCGTCGGCGGGCTTCGCGCGAGCATCTACAACGCGTTCCCGATCGAAGGCTGCAGGCATCTGGCGCAGTTCATGGCGGACTTCGCCGCGCGAAATGGTTGATCCGGTACCCCGGCTCTCCGAGCCGGATACCGGTACCTCGGCTCTCCGAGCCGGAGATTCGCCCGACGGCTTATCAAGCCGCGGACTGCTCATCGAGTCACGACGCAATTCACCCTGTATCGACTTGCTCCGCGCGCAGCAGCTTCTCGATCAGCGCATCGCACGCGGAATCGACGAGGCGATACACCAGTTCGAACGCGTCGATCGGCCCACTGTATGGATCGGGCACTTCGAGCATCGGCGCCGCGGGATCGTGCTCAAGCAGCAGGCTGAGCTTGTGCGGCGGCGCGCCAAGCCGCAGCAGGTGCTCGCGATTCGTTTCGTCCATGCAGATCAGGTAATCGAATTGCGTGAAGTCGCGAGCGTGAACTTGTCGAGCGCGGCTGGCGAGGTTCACGCCGCGCTTGCGGGCGACGGCGCGGGCGCGCGAGTCCGGCAGTTCGCCCGCGTGCCAGTCGCCCGTTCCGCAGGAGTCGATTTCGAACCTGTGGGCGACGCCGCGCTCGTTGATCTTGTGCAGGAACAGGCCGTGCGCCAGCGGGCTGCGGCAAATGTTGCCCATGCAGATCATCAGGACTCGGATTCGGTCGGACTGGTCCTTCATGCTGATCGCGGGGGCTCGTCACACGGGCGTGGTCGCCTGGCGCTGGCGCTCGCTGAGCGAGCGCAGGTGCCGCCGGCGAATGAGCACGGCCTTGACGGCGAACGCCAGCACGCTAACCGCGAGCACGCCGCTGTACACGATCGAGGCTCGCAGCGGCGTATAGAAAACCAGCGCCGCCAGCGTGACCCCGCCCGCGGCGCACGCCAAGCCCACGCCATAGAGCGCCCACACCGCGCGCTTCACCGTGCCGAATCGCCGCAGCATCCAGTGGTGCAGGTGTTCGCGATCGGGGTCGGACATCTTGCGCCCCGTCAGCTTGCGTCTTGCGATCGCGAGCACGGTGTCGAAGACGGGAATGCCGAAGACCACGAGGCCGGCGAGGACGAGGTGCGTGTAGCCCTGCTTGCCGAGCATGAGAATCACGACCGCGCACATGTAGCCCAGCAGCAGGCTGCCGCAGTCTCCGAGGAAGATGGTGGCGGGATTGAAGTTGTGAGGGAGGAAGCCCAGCGCGGTGCCGAGCAGGGCGACACAGAGGACGATGCGGGCCCCCGCCATCGATCCCGCATCTTCGCGCAGACTCTCG
>CAZLDF010000242.1:0-3169 GCA_964558095.1 uncultured Isosphaeraceae bacterium
CGCGGCGCCCGGCGTGCGCCGAATCGAATCGAGTCGAGTATGACCTGCATCCTTGGTCCTCGGCGGAAAATGAGTGGTGATTTCACCTCGATTTCATCGGCGGCTCATCGCGGGCGGCGAGGATTGAGATGTCAGTCACGACGACGAAGCAAATCCGGCGCGCGACTGTTCGCGCGCCGGCCGCTTCAAGGAGCTTCATCAACCATGCCACATACAAAGCCATCACGAGAAACACAGCAATGCATCAAGGACTGCTGCGAGTGCGCCACCGTCTGTGCACAGACTGCCCACCATTGCCTGCACCTTGCAGCGGAAGGCGGGAATGGGGGAGGGGCCGAGCACGCCTCGCCCGAGCACCAGGGCTTGCTGCGCGACTGCGCGCAGATCTGCGGCGTCGCGGTCGGGTTCATGGCGCGGTCGTCGCATTATGCCGCGAACATCTGCCGCGAGTGCGCGGAGATCTGCAACGTGTGCGCTGACGACTGCGAACGCCTGGCCAACGGCGACGCGCAAATGGCGCAGTGCGCCCAAGTCTGCCGGCGGTGCGCGGCCTCGTGCGAAAAGATGGCCGCGGCGGGCGTGACGGGAAACTGATGTCGTGCGATTCTTCGATCGCATGAAATCATCGTCGATCGCGCTGCGCGGAACCTTGTGCGGTTGCTGGCTGACGATGGTGCGCGTCATCGCGACGTTGCTGCCGCTGGCGCTCCTTGCGGCCTGCCGGCGCCATCACTGAGGGCGAGCGCGGGGATTGCTCGGGTATTGTCCGCGTTTGCACGCAGGACGCAGGGGCACGAGGCACCTCGCGAAACGGGCGCCCTCGCGAAACGGGCCCCCCTCGCGAAACGGGCGCCTCGCGAAACGGGCGCCTCGCGAAACGATGCGCTGCGCAACAACGGATTGCCAGCGGCATCGCGCGGGCTCTGAAGCCTCGTCGAGATTCGACCGATAAGCTAGTGGTTCATCGAGCGATCGCGAGGCGCAGGTTTTGCGCCAGCGCGTGGGATGACCTTCGCGGAGCGGCTGCACCACCATGTCGATGCGCGTGATGCTGGATGATCGAGTTTGCCCGGTGGACGCCGACACGGTCGGCGAGGCCGTCGCCGCCGCCGCATCGCGAGCGCAGGAGAGCGGGCGGCTGGTCGTCGAGGTGGTCGTCGATGGCGAGCAATGGGAGCAGCCCGACCCGGCGGCGCTTCACCCGGCCGATCGCACCGCGAAGCTTGTTTCGATCACGAGCGCGGACGCGACGGAGCTTGTGAGCGAAGCGTTGGGCGAGGCCGCGGACGTGCTCGTCGAGGCCGGCGACCTGCAGAAGCAGGCCGGGGAACTGTTGCAGCGCGGCGAGGATGAACCGGCGATGTCGAAGCTCGCCGACGCCGTCGCGTGCTGGCTTTCCGTTCAGCAGGCGGTGTCGATGAGCATCGACGTCATGCAGAGCCAGGACGTGCCCCTGCCGGAAGAGTCGAAACTTGAATCGTCGGTTTCAGAGCTTGGAACGCACCTTGAGATGGTGCGCGATTGCCTGCGCCACCGCGACAGCCTCGGCCTGAGCGACGCGCTGCTCTATGATCTGCCGCAGGCAGCCGAGCGCTGGAGCGAACTGCTGGGCGTGCTGCGCGGCGCTATCATCGAACTCGACGGCCGCTGAGACTTGCGCAAGCAGACGGCATATCGCAGATTTCCGACAATCATCCGGACAGACAAACCACGGAGGCACAGAGGCGCGGAGCAAAGACAGGTCTTGGAAGTCGATACCGGTTCTGGAATTGCAGTCCTTGATTCCCCCTCCGTGTCTCCGTGGTTCAATCGCCCGATTATCGGTTGTGATTCGCATGAGCTCCACCCGCAACACGCACGAGATCGACGAGATGATGGAGCAGGCGAGCGCGGCGCTGGCTCGCACGGACTATTTCGCCGCCGAGCGCCTGGCCGACTGCGCCATGCGCATGGCGCACGCGGCGCAAGACTATGAGCGGATGGCGCGGATCGCGCTGCCGCTTCAGGAAGCGCGCCGCCAGCGATATCAGATGGCGCTGGACCTCGGCCGGGTGGAAATCGTGAAGCTGCCGATCACGGACGAGATGCCGATCGATCCCGGCTGCTGGCTCGTGCAGCCGCCGCACGTCGGCGCCGAGGCGCGGCGGATGCGGCTGATGGCGCTGGATCGCCAGATTCCCGCCGCGGTCCTGTGCCGCGAGCCGCGCACCAGCGCCGGGCTCGTGCCCATCGTCGCGGTAGGGGGGGGGATGACCGTTCGCTGCCGCATCCTGCCCCCGGCGAATCCCGACAAGCCCGACCTGGCATGGTTCGCCGAGGCGATGGAGCAGCTCGGCGACGCCGCGGTCGAGTCGATCGACCCGACGATGGAAATCACCCGGCGCGTTTCCGCCGTGCTCGACCGGCTGGATGCGATGCCCGATCATGAGGACCTGCACCAGGTGCTCGAAGCATACTGTCGCGAGGCCGCCGCGGAGCGGGCAGCGAAGAAAAAGAAGAAATCCGTGGCGCGGAGCCAGACATGACCGCGAACGACGTTCAGTGGCGCACGCGAAACCGGCGGCGACCGGCGTTGAGTCTCGTTTCGTGAGGCAACTTGACGATGACGCGCAGGCGTCCCAGACCCGCTCGACGTTCGCTGGCGACGTTTTCCCGCCGCCGACGCATCACCACCATCCTGCTCGTCGCGCTGATCGCGCTGCTCATCTGGGCCGATCGCAGCGGCTGGCTTCTTGTCGAGCCCAATACCGACTATTCGACTTATCACGCGCGCTCCGCCGGCGTCCTGCGCGTGATCGACGGCGACACGATCGAAATCGACCTGCCCGACGCGGTGCAGCATCGCAGCGCCACCCGCGTGCGCCTTTGGGGCGTCGATTGTCCGGAACTGGCGCGCGGCGAACTGCCCGCGCAGCCCCTCGCTGAAAGCGCCAAGTCGCTCGTGCGCCGGCAAGTCGAAGGTCGCGCCGTCACGCTGTTCGTGCAGCCGCACCAGACGCGCGACAAGTTCGGCCGGCTGCTGGCATACGTTGAAACGACCGCAGGCGAGAGCGTCAACGAACTGTTGCTGCGCGAGGGCCTGGCGCGCGCCGAGAACCGCTGGCCGCATTCGCTGCTGGTGCAATACGAGTCGATCGAGCGATCCGCCCGCGCCACCGAGCGCGGCATC
>CAZLDF010000243.1:0-10810 GCA_964558095.1 uncultured Isosphaeraceae bacterium
CCCAACCCTCTCCCAAAGGGGAGAGGGTGCTTTGAGAAAGCGGCTTACGCTGCGTAGCGGTTGACTGGGCCTTTCCGCCGTGGAAAATGATGCATCGTGCATCGCGGCGGGGAGAAAGCGAAACACGCCTGGTTTCATCCAGGCCAAGTGGAAAGGAAGCCCGCCATGACCATTCGTCGAACCTCAAGCGGAGCAACGACAACAGCGCCGGTTCAACCTGCGTCGAATCGCCCGAACGGCGAACGATCGCACGCCCCTGCCGCAGCGGGGCGCTCGCAGCAGCGCGCCGGCGCCACGATCGAGTCCAAACCCACGCACGAGCAGGTCGCGAAAGCCGCCTACTTCCTGTGGATCGAAAAGGGCCGGCCCAGTGGCTGCGACAACGATATCTGGTGCGAAGCCGAGCAGCGCCTGACGCGCCGTTGACTTCGCGGCGGGATCGAGCGGAACGAACCGTTCACTCGCCGGAGAGCGATGTGGGTTGCAGTTCATCTCAGTCCGCCGGTTCAGTGATTGGATCGTCAGGAGCTGCGCCGAACGATCGTGGAACCGGGCACGCCGGCTCCGCGCACTGCCCTCACCGCAACCCTTTCCCAGGGGGAGAGGGAGTTAAGAGACGGCTGCTTCGTCGAGAAACTCCGCCAGAAGCGTGTGAAAGTGGTGTACGCCCTGTTCGCGCGTCGGCGAGTAGCGCCCGCGGTCGTAGAAGCGCGACTGAATGCCCTTCTGCACCGCCTCGACGACGAATTCGTCCTCGCGCTCGACGCGATCAAGCGATGCGCCCGCTCCCTTGTCGAGCTTGCTCTCGTCCCAGATGTACGTCAGGTACGACACCTTCGTGCGATTGACGGCCAGCGGGCGCACGATGTTGATCGAAATCCCCCACGGATAGAAATTGAACATGATGTTGGGCAGGAGCCAGAAGTAATAGCCGGCGACGTCCTTGCCGAAGTCGGGCGAACTTTTGGGCAGCTTGAAGGTGTGCTCCCCGCCGCGGGAGACGCCGACTTGAACGTTGCCGTAGCGGAATCGCTCGGTTCGATACTGCCCGTAATCCAGCGTGGCGGCGAGGGCACTGTGGACGAAGGGAATGTGGAAGCCTTCAAGATAGTTGTCGCAATAGAGCGCCCAGTTGGCCTGCACCATGTAATCGCGACTGCGCGTCGCGTCCAGGCGCGCCTGCTCGACGGGCAGCCAGCCGATGCGCGCATCCATCTCCGCCAGCCACTGTTCGCATGACATCGCGGGGTTGAAGCTGACGAAGATGAATCGCTTCCACACGGCGAACGGAATCTTCGCGAGATTGTCGCACGGCCGCGGAAACTCCTTCGTTTGCTCGAACTCCGGCATCGACTCGAACAACCCATCGAGCGCGAAGCGCCGGCCGTGGTAGCTGCAGCGAAGATGTGAAGCTCGGTTCGGCTCCAGCGCCACCTGCATGCCTCGGTGCGTGCAGACGTTGGAGACGCAGTGAAGCTGATCGCTGGAATCGCGCGTCAACACCAGCGGGTCGTCGATGAAGCCGGGATAGAGCGTGAACGGGTGGACGCTCTGCGGCGTGCGGACGTTGTCGATGTCGGCGGCCAGATGCCAGCACCGCGCGAACAGGCGGTCGCCACAGCGCTGCAGCATCGCCTCATCGCGATAGAACGACGAGGGCAGCGTCTGAGCGCGCGTGATGTCGGCGTCGATGGCAAGCTGCGCCATGCGAGCATGATACCGCCGGTGCAGGCCGTCTTTCAGAGTTCCTTGGACCGGTGCTGCATCTGCGCTTTCAGCCGTGCGAGGATCGAACTGTGCATCTGGCTGACGCGTGACTCTGAAAGGTCCAGCGTCATGCCGATCTCCTTCATCGTCATTTCCTCGTAGTAATAAAGGATGACGATCAGTCGCTCGGCCCGCGAGAGGCCCTTGGTGATCAGCACCTTCAGGTCGTGCCGCTGAAGCTCGCCCAGCGGGTTCTCCTGGCGGTTGTCCTGGATCACGTCGATCTCGCGGACGTCCTTGCTCGAATCGGTCTCATACCACTTGCGGTTGAGCGAGACGACGCCGACGGGCCTCGAGTCTTTCGACAGCTTCTGGAATTCCGAGTCGTCCACTTCCAGCCGGCGGCAGATTTCCTGGTCGGTCGGCCGGCGGCCGAGCTCCATCTCCAGCGCTTTGCGCGCCCGCTCGACCTTGGCGGTGCGGCTTCGCACCAGCCGCGGCACCCAGTCCATCGCGCGAAGTTCGTCGAACACCGCGCCGCGGATGCGCTGCGCGCAGTACGTTTCGAACTTCACGCCTCGATCCAGATCGAACGCGTCGATCGCGTCCATCAGGCCGAACAAGCCCGCCGACATGAGGTCCTCCACATCGACCTCGTTCGGCAAGCGCATGTGCATGCGCTCGGCGGTGTAGCGGACGATGTCGAGGTATCGCTCGACGAGGACGTTGCGAAGGTCTTCGGTCGCGTGGCGTTTGAATTCGACCCAGACCTCTTCGATGGCCCACTCGCGCGGCGGCCCCTTGGGCCTGGCGCTTCGGGCCGGGCCGGAGCGCGAGACTTTCTTCTTGCGCGTTGCGGTGGCCGGCGAGCCGGCGGCGCGAGCAGGCGAGCTCTTTCGCCTCGTCGCGGCAGCTCGTGTTTCGGTTCTTGGCATGGTCCACTCCTTGACCCTGGTCGCCGCGGCGACCGACTCGCCTTTCCCTGGCGAATCCGGTCGAACTATAACACCGATTGTCGAGAGCACAAGTCGTCTTCTAGACGTTTAAGATTTCAGACGGCGACGAAGCGCGGGCCGAGCGCGCGTCCGGGCCGGGCGAACCGGCTTCATCTCGCGCTTCGAGCGATGATTCCGCAGCGCCGGAGGCCGGCTGCTCGTTCGTCGCCGCCACGTGCTGCTGCACGACGCGCTGGCACATGAGCCCGGCGAGGAATCCGACGGGATAGCAGACGATCATGGCGATGATCGCGCCGCGCAAAACCGACACTGCCGGGTTGCCCGCCGCCAGGGCGGCCAGAATCGCCACTGCGAACGCCGCCAGCGCGAAACATCCCGCCACCACTTTCGCCGACGCATGCGCCACGTTCGCTCCGTAACTTCGTTGCCGATCAGGACTTACGCTGCATTAACCCGCGCGCTCCGCCGCGCGCTTCGAACCACGATTGCCGGCTCGCGCGGGGCCGCCGGGCGCAGATTCGGCCTGGGATCGTCCCAGCCAGGACGCCAGACGATGAAAGAAGCCGCCGCGCTGGGACGCTTCAGCCGACCCGTCATCGACACCCGCAAGGTGCGCCGCCAATTTTCGCAGCGCCGCCGTGGCTGCGGACTGCGGCGCGGAGAGCACGAACGGAACGCGGCATCGCACCGCCTCGGGCACGGCCGGGTCGCGCGGCACCCAGCCGGCGTACGCAACCTCTTGTCGCAGAAAGGTTTGCGACACGCCGGCGAGGCGGCTGTGCACCGCCAGCGCCTCTTCCTCGCTCGCGGCGCAGTTGACAACCAGCCGAATCCGCGCTGCGCAATGGCTGCGCACCAGGCTCTTGATCAGTCCATATGCGTCCGTCATCGCCGTCGGCTCGGGCGTAGTCACCACCAGGACGATGTGCGATGCCGCGGCGAACGCCAGCACGTTGGCGCTGATTCCCGCGCCGCAGTCGATGACCAAAGCGTCGGCGACGCGATCGAGCGCCGCGAACTGCTCCAGCAGCGCCTGCCGATGCGGGCCGGCGAGGTCCGCCAGCCGCGAGACGCCGGAAGCGCCTGGGATCAGCCGAAAGCCGCCCGGCGCGAGCATCGCGGCGTCCACGAGCCGGCACTTTCGCGCGACGACGTGCTCCAACGTCATTTTCGGGCTGAGGTTGCACAGGACGTCGGCGTTGGCCATGCCGAGGTCGGCGTCGAGCAAGCAGACCTTCTTGCCGAGTTGGCTGATGGCGGCGGCGAGGTTCACCGCGATGTTGCTCTTGCCCACCCCGCCCTTGCCGGACGCGACAGCGATCGCGCGCGCCATGTGAAGAGGCTTCGGGCGAAGGCGCTGCGGCACGTCGACGATCGGGGCAGCCGGAGCGACGGGGGCGACGGGGGGCACGATCACGCCGCGCATCGTCACGCCCGACGCCGCGCGCCCCAGCGACTCCATCACGCTCGGCAGACCCGCCGGCGGCTCGATGACAACTGAACTGGCCGCGCCGTTCTCGCCGCCCGGCAATGGGCCGCGAGCGCGCTGCATCAATCCCCGCAGTCCGGTCGCCTGGTCGTTCACGCGCTCACCGCCCCGCCGAGCACCAATTCCGCCAGCCGATGGGATCGGCCGACTTCCAGATCGTCCGGGACCTCCTGGCCGGTGGAGAAGAAGCTGAGCTGCTTGCCGATGCGGCGGACGACGTTGATCAGCACGCCGAAGCTCACCGCTTCATCGAGTTTGGTGAGCACGACTTTGTCCACGCCCACCGCTGAAAACGCCTCGGCCTCCTGCAACAGCACCTTCTCGCTGGCGGTGCTCGAAAGCACCAAGTGCACTTCGTGCGGGTCCGCGGCGTCGATGAACTGCTTGAGTTCGCTGATCCGATTGACGTCGTTCTGGCTGCGACCTGCGGTGTCGATGAGGATCACGTCGCGATCGCTCAGCCGCTGCGCGGCGCGCTGCATCTCGGCGGGCGTCAGCGCCACTTCCAGCGGCAGGCCGATGATGTTCGTGTAGGTTCGCAGTTGATCGACCGCGGCGATGCGATAGGTGTCGGCCGTGATGACGCCGACATCCTTGCCATGATGCAGCTTGAACGCCGCGGCAAGCTTGGCGAGCGTCGTCGTCTTGCCCACGCCCGTCGGGCCGACCAGCGCGATCGTCAGCGGCCGGCCGTCGGCGCCGGCCGCCGCGACGGCTTCCTCGGCGACGGGAACATACGCCGCCAGCCGCCGCAGCACTGCGCGGCGAACGTGCGCTGCGTTCTCAAGCTGCTCGGCGTTCAACTCGCCGCGAACCTCATTGACGATCGTGTCCGCCAGCTCGTCCGAAACGTCCTGCGCGATGAGGTCGCGGTACATCTCGAACAGTTGCTGGGGCAACAGAAGGTTGCCGGGCCCGCGGCGAGACTGTTGCTGCAACACCTGCCCCACCATGTCGCGAATGGCGAGGAGTTCGCGCTGCATCTCGTTCGGATCAGTCGGGGGAGCCAGTGACGAGGGGACAGCGGCCGCGGCGGCGACAGCGGCAGGCGCGGCGACGTGAACGGGCGGCGCGGCGATGGCCAGCGTTTCTGTGATCGCGACAGGCCGCTCGTCGCGCGATTCACCCGGTTGGACCTCGCTCTCCGCGCGCTCACCGCCGCCTCCCGGCGTTGAAAGGACGAATCGCCTCGTCGCCAGCGGCAGGACCGGCGGGCGCGGAATCGGCGCGCCCGGCGTCGCCGATCCCTCGTCGGCACACATGATGGAGAGCGGGCCGCGCTCCTCGCTCGCCAGCCCATCGCCGCGCTCGCAGCACGCGCTGGCCGCGGCCTGCGTCAGGCGCCGGACACGCTCGGCATGTTCGTCCCGGGCCGGCAGCCCGGCATCGACCTGCGAGGCGGATTCCGTTCGCTCCAGAAGCTGCAGCGCGATCGACGTTGCGGGCATGTTCGATCGCGGCGGCCTCGCCGCCATCGCGGCGCGAACGTGCGCCGCGGTTTTCGCCGGTCGAGGCGCAAGCGACTTGACGGCGCCGGCGCCGGTCGCTGCCCGCGTCGCGGTGACTTCGACGATGTTCTGGCGCCCGAGCCCCATCACCCCGCCGCGCTTGAACGAGCGCGTGTTGAGGATTACCGCATCCTCGCCGAGGTCCTGCTTGACGGCCGCGAGGGCGTCGGCCATGGAAAACGCCTGATATGTTCGACAATCCATCGCGATGCCCTCCATGGCATGCTCGGTCTCTGGTACCCCGACGCTCCGAGTCGGAAGTCTTGGTGCCCCGATGCTCCGAGTCGGAAGTCTTGGTACCCCGACGCTCCGAGTTCGATGTCTTTGGTACCTCGAACTTCCGCGTCGTGACGTCCGGCTCGAAGAGCCAGGCTACTTTCCGCGGTGACGTCCGGCTCGGAGAGCCGGGCTACCTCACGCGGCCCCGGCGACGGCAAGCGCCGGCTCGGCTTCGTCCAGTTGTATCAGACCCATCGATTCAACGTCAAGCCCCTTCACGATTTCGTTGTAACCCAGCACCACGATGCCGGGCAGTTGCGGTTCGAGCAATTGCTTCACCGAGCCTCGCACGCTCGGGCTGGTCAGCACCACGAGTTGATGCCCCAACCGCACGAGCGATTCAGCGGTCTCGCTCACGGCCCGCGCGAGCTTGTGCACGATCTGCGGCGGAACCGAAACGGTCGTCCCGCCCGGCCCGCGGTCGATGTAGCCGTTGATCATGTCCTCGATCGCGGGGTCGAGCGTGACGCAGTGCAGTCGCGGCCGGCCATGCTCATCGTCGGTCGCATACTGTGAACAGATCGTCCGGCGCAGCGCGTTTCGCACATATTCCGTCAGCACATCGAGGTCTTTGCTGTGCGAGCCCCAGTCGGCGAGCGTCTCGACGATCGTCTCGAGGTCGCGCACCGGAACTCGCTCGCGAAGCAGGTTCTGCATCACTTTCTGCAACTCGCCCGGCTTGATTACGCCGGGGATCGCCTCCTCGACAAGCTTCGGCGAGGTCTGGCGGAGCTGATCGAGCAGGTGGTTGACTTCCTGGCGCGAGAGCAGTTCGTCGGCGTGCTGCTTGATGAGTTCGGTGAGATGCGTGGCGAGGACGCTGGTGGCATCGACGACGGTGTAGTTGAGCGTTTCGGCGCGCTGGCGCTGATCGGGCTCGATCCAGATCGCCTCCAGGCCGAACGCGGGCTCGCGACCGACGATGCCTTCGATCTTGTGCGTCACAATGCCGCT
This sequence comes from uncultured Isosphaeraceae bacterium, assembly GCA_964558095.1. Classification (GTDB taxonomy): domain Bacteria; phylum Planctomycetota; class Phycisphaerae; order Phycisphaerales; family SM1A02; genus CAZLDF01. The sequence continues at coordinate 6,894 of CAZLDF010000243.1, forward strand.
GTCCATCGCCATGAGCAGGTTGGGGTAGATCGTTCCCTCGCCGATGTTCGCGCCGCGCAGCTTGACGCGATAGGTGTTGGCGCCAAGCTGCATGTTGTCGCGGATGCGCACCGGCGGGACGACGATGCCGATCTCGACAGCCAGTTGGCGGCGGATCATCGAGATGCGGTTGAGCAGGTCGCCCCCCGCTCCCGCCCCCCCCTGCGGCCTGGACGCATCGACCATGCCGACCAGTCCGTAGCCGATTTCGATTTCCATCGCATCGACGCTGAGCAGCTTCTCGACCGGCTGTTTGGCGGCATGAGACTCGGCGGCGGCTTCGGCGCGCGATCGGTGCTCGGCGACGGCCTTCTCGCGCCGCGCAATGAACCCGATCCCCCACGCCACGCCACCCACCACCAGCGACGCGAACAGCATCGGCAGCGTCGGCCGCGGCGTGAACGAAAGCACCAGCAGGAAGCCCGAAATGAGATAGAGCGCCCAGGGCTGGGACGCGAGCTGGCGCGGAATCTCGTCGCCGATCGTCTGCTTGCCGCCACTGCGCGCCACGATGAAGCCCGCTGCGATCGCGACGATGAACGCCGGAATCTGGCTCACGAGGCCGTCGCCGATCGTCAGCGTTGTGAACACATCGAGCGACTGCCCGACCGTCCAGCCCTTTTCGAACGCGCCGATGGCGAACCCGCCGGCGATGTTGACGAGGGTGATGATGATGCCCGCGATCGCGTCGCCGCGAACGAACTTGCTGGCGCCGTCCATCGCGCCGTAGAAATCCGCTTCGCTGGTGATCTGCTCCCGGCGGCGCCTGGCCTCGGTCTCATAGATGAGACCGGCGGAAAGATCGGCGTCGATCGCCATCTGCTTGCCGGGCATCGCATCGAGCGTGAACCTCGCGGCAACTTCGCTCATGCGCGTCGCGCCCTTGGTGATGACGACGAACTGCACGACGATGAGAATGATGAAGATGATGACGCCGACGACCGCCGATTCCCCCGCGACGAAGTTGCCGAAGGCTTCGATGACGTGCCCGGCGACGGCGGTGGCCTGCTCCGGAGTCTCGGCCTCGGCCGAAAGAATCAATCGCGTCGAGGCGACGTTGAGCACCAGGCGGAACAGCGTCGTCGCCAGCAGCAGCGCCGGAAACACGCTGAAGTCCAGCGGCCGGTGCATGTAGATGGTCGTCATCAGGATCACCGCTGCGATCGAGATGTTCGCCGAGATCAGCACGTCCATCACCGCCGGCGGAAGCGGCACGATCAGCACGACGATCAGCAACAGAAACGCCACCGGCACCAGCAAATGGCGATACGTCGCCGCCAACCGGAACACGCGAGGCAGGCCGAGATGGAGCGAGGTGTCAGGCATCAATCAAACCCGTACTGCTTGACTCCGTGTCTGCGTGACTGCGTGGCTGAACTCGCTCATCCCGCCATCCTCCCGCTCAGTCGATAGACGTACGCCAGAATTTCCGCCACGGCCTTGTAGAACTGCGGCGGGACTTCCTGGCCGACCTTCACCGCCTTATAGAGCGCCCGCGCCAGCGGCTTGCGCTCGATGATCGGTATGCCGTGGAGCTGCGCGATCTGGCGGATGCGCAGCGCCAGGTAATCGGCGCCCTTGGCGACGACCTTCGGCGCGCCCATCTTCGACTGGTCGTATTGGATGGCGATCGAAATGTGCTCCGGGTTCGTCACCACCACGTCGGCCTTGGGCACGGCCGAGTTGATCCGCTGCATCGCGAACTGCTGCTGCAAGCGCATGCGGCGGCGCTTGACGTCCGGGTCGCCTTCCATCTGCTTCATCTCGTCCTTCACCTGCTGCTTGGTCATCTTCAGGTCTTCGCCGTGCTTCCACTTCTGAAAGAGGAAGTCCATGAAGCCCAGCAGCAGCAGCACCGCGAGCACGCGCATCGCCAGGTCGAGCATCATCCACCCGATGGCGATCATCGCCGCCATATTTTCGAGATAAGGCAGCGTGACGATTTCCGGGCCTCGCTGATAGATCGCATGCGCGCCGACCGCGACCACGATGAGCACCTTCAGCGCGTCCAGCGTCGCCTTGACCAGGCCCGACAGGCCGAAGATGCGCTTGAAGCCGTTGATCGGGTTGAGCTTGTCCAAACGGGGGTGCAGCGTCTTCGTGGTGAAGAGCCAGCCGACCTGCCAGAAGTGCGAGAGGTACGCGCCGCCCCAGACGACGAGCAACACCGGGCCGGCGACGCGAAGCGCCGCCGCGCCGATGAACGAAGTGAAATCGGCTGCCACAGCGGGATCGAGCGGATCGCAGATGAACTCGCCATCGAGCGCGGCCTCGACGAGCAACTTTCCTTGCGTGAGCAGATACCACGCGGCGGCGGCGGTGACGATCGTCGCGACCAGGAGCATGGACGCGGCGGACATGTCCTGGCTGCGCGCGACGTTGCCCTCTTCGCGCGCCTCCTGCCGACGCCGCGGCGTCGCCTGTTCCGTCCGTTCGCCCAGATCCTCAGCCACGAATCGTCACTCCGTTTCGTCAATCAGGCAAGAGTCCAAACGTCCAAGTGTCAAAATGTCAAAATGTCAAAATTGGAAGGTGATGTGGTGCCGTTGATTGCTGGAAGTCGCATTGCTTCGATCTCCAAATCACCAAATCGCCAAATCACCGCCCCGTCCAGTTGAACAACACGCCGAGCATGTCATCGACGCCTTCCATGAGCACATCGTCGATGACCCACAGCCCCGTGGCGATGATCGCGATGCCGATGAGGATCCGCATCGGGAAGCCGAGACTGAGAATGTTGAGTTGCGGCACGGTCTTGGCGATGAAACCCATCGCCAGACTTTCGAGGAACACCAGCGCTAAGAGCGGGGCGGCGACGCGCAGGGCCAGTTCGAACGACGCGGTGAGCACGCCGGTGAGCATCGCGACGAAGTCGCCGTCAAGCGCGATTCCCCCCGGCGCGATGTGCTCGAAGCTGTGGAGAATGCTCAGGAGCATCGCCTCGTGCCCGCCGACGATGAGAAACCCCGCGAGGGTCATGTAAAAGAGCATCGAGCCGACGACGTCCGCCTCGTCGTCGATCGAAGGGTTGTAGAGCTGGGCGAATCCAAGGCCCATCTGCTGGCCCATGATCAGCCCGCCCGCCTGCGCCGCCATCATCGGCATGCTCGCCAGATAGCCGACGACAAGCCCGATCAGCGCATCAAGCATCACGATCGGCGCCAGCAGCCACAAGTCGAACGTCAGGTGCAGTGAATCGAGCGTCCGCTCGGCGATCAGCGGATAGACCGCGATGCTCGTGACCAGCGCCAGGCCGACCTTGACGCGCACCGGAATCACCGATGAGCCGAAGACCGGCGCGAAGATCATCAGCCCGCCGATGCGGAATAACACCAGCATCATCAGGGGCAGGTGGTGGAGGATGGTCGCGGTGGTAGGCACGGTGAGTCGGGTGAACCGGTGATTTGGTGATCTGGTGATTTGGTGATTGGACCGGCGACGCCACCCTTCGTCGCTTCGTCGCGCCGTCGCGCCGTCGCTCGTCCTAGTGCCTAGTCCCTAATCCCTAATCCCTCGTCCCTAGTACCCCGCGAACATCTCAGTCGCGAATTCGCTCATCCGAATGCTGATCCAGCTCAGCAGCACAATCGCGACCAGGATCATCACGATGATCTTGGGCACGAACGAAAGCGTCTGCTCCTGAATCTGCGTCACAGCTTGAAACAAACTGATGAGCAGCCCGACGAGCAATCCCGCGCCCAGAATCGGCAGCGCAATGATCAGCGACTCCATCAGGGCGACGCGCACGATGTCAACGGCTTCTTCAGGCATGGCAAGGGGGGGGCGGGTCAGGGGTCGGGAGACAGGAGTCGGGAGTCGGGAGGTGGGAGACAGAGATCAGAAGTCAGAGGTCAGAAATCAGGGGTCGGGACCTGGAG